>CAYTQA010000416.1:0-2538 GCA_964439495.1 uncultured Terriglobales bacterium
GTGATTTGACGGGCCAGATAGGCCACGTATTCTTTCGAAACGAGCATGCGCGTCCAGATATGTTGTATTGAAATTAAAATTTTAACATACGCGCCGGATCATCCGCGCGGGCCACGGTGCTCGCACGCAGGCGTATTGATGCATTCCTCGCGCAGGCGTAAGCGCTCCACCGGAACTCCGCCAACAATGTGGGATGCAATAATTTCATTCACATCTTCCACTCTGACGCCGCCATACCACACCGCTTCCGGATACACGACCACCGTAGGCCCGTGCTCGCACTGATCGAGACAGCCGGCTTTGTTGGCCCGAACGGAGCCCTTCAATCCGTGTTCCGCAATGCCATTCTTGAAGTACTTGTGCAGATCTCCATTCGCCCGCTCCGCGCAGGAGCCGCGAGCGCTCCCCGGCTCGCGCTGGTTGGTGCAGACAAAGATATGTCTTTGAAATTTTGGCATGGCTTCATGCTAAATCATTTCCCCGCGCCTTACGGCAACCCTTGGGGACGAGCGGGACCTGTCCACGCCGGAGTACGCGCCAGGCCCATATAGGCTTATAATTCGTGTATTCTTCCTTTTTAGACATGGCTTTAGACGACCTCCATCACGTCAAGGACGACATGACTGCCTTCATTGAGGGCCATGGTATGCGCCGCTTCATGGGATACGTCTCCGATGATGTGCCCAGCGTGACCTGGGAGAGCAATGGGAATCCCGATGGCTGGAAGGACTTTGTTGAGCTGGCCAAGGCCGCTGGCGCAGCCTTTCTTACCATGAACGACGTGATGCTGAGCAAGGATGACATACAGTTCCTCATTGACCGGCTCAGCAATGGAAGTTATACCGATGAGGAAGATATAGAAGAGGCGCGGTGGCTCCGGACGTACATCGGTAAAACTGGTTTTGTGCAGATTGGTTTCGCGTACCAGGGCACGCTTTTCCTCTATGAGTCCTCCACCGAGTGGTATGACCGTTATCAGCGTTTGGTGGATGCCGCCGAAGAGTTCGGCGGGATCATCATCGATGAAACCGACCAGGACGACGACCACTAAGAGTCCCTCACCTTCATGCGCTGGGTGCTCAAAGAAGCCGATAAACAAGTTGTGAAAACGCTGGCGCAGGAAGCCGCGATCTCACCCGTTCTCGCCCATCTGCTGGTGACTCGCGGGGTCCATTCCGCGGCAGAGGCTCTTCCATTCCTCTCTCCGTCCCTCGATCAGTTGCACTCGCCTTACCTTATGTTGGGGATGAAGGCGGCAGTCGAGCGCCTGCAGCGTGCCATCGCAAACCGCGAACGCATTCTCATCTATGGAGACTACGATGTGGATGGCACCACAGCGGTGGTCATCCTCAAGCGGGTGATCGAGATGCTTGGCGGCTCGGCGGAGTTCCACGTTCCGCATCGCATTCAGGAAGGATATGGCATGAGGGACGAGGTGATCGAGCGTGCGGCCGCCAGCGGAGTTACGCTGGTGATCAGCGTGGACACCGGCATCCGTGCCTTCGCCGCCGCGGAGGCCGCCCGCCAGCTCGGCCTCGATTTGATTGTTACCGATCACCACCTGCCCGACGCCAGAGGCGTGCCGCACGCGCTGGCTGTGCTGAACCCGAACCAGGAAGGGTGCGGTTATCCCTGCAAGTCTTTGTGCGGCGCCGGGGTCGCCTTCAAGGTCGCGCAGGCCCTGCTCGAAGCCCGCAATCAACAGGAGGCCCGCTCGCGCCTGCTGCCTTCCTTCATGAAAATGGTGGCAATCGCGACCATTGCGGATGCCGTACCGCTGGTGGACGAAAACCGCGTCATTGCCCGGCTTGGCCTGGAGGGGCTGCGAGATCCGAGGAACCCCGGATTGCGCGCCCTCATGCAGATCACCCAGCTTGAGAAGAAGCAGCGCAGCCTTACCGCCGCCGATGTGGCCTTCCGCATCGCCCCGCGCATCAACGCCGCCGGACGCATGGACGTGGCCCAAACCGTGATCGATCTCTTCAATACCAGCGATGCCGCCTCCGCCAGCCAGATTGCGAAGCGGCTGGATGAATTGAACTCCGACCGCCAGGAGACGGAGAAGACGATCCTGAAGGCCATCGAGGTCCGCCTCGCGGACGATGCTGAATTTCGCGATGTAAGCTGCATCGTGCTGGACGGAGAAGGCTGGCATCGCGGCGTTATCGGCATTACCGCCAGCCGCGTGGTCGAGCGCACCGGCAAGCCGCCGCTGGTGCTTTCTCGTAACGGGCCGGAGGCCCACGGCTCCGGACGTTCCATCCCCGCCTTCCACCTGCTGCAGGCATTGGAATCCTGCCATGAGCTTTTCATCCGCTATGGCGGCCATGCCCATGCAGTCGGCTTTTCGCTGGCATGCGAGAACATCCCCGCCTTGCGCGAAAGGCTCAATGCTCATGCTCGCGAGCGCCTTGTGCCCCAGGACTTCATTCCGGTGCTGGAGCTGGAAGAGACGATTGACCTGCATCAGATCACGCCCGAGCTCATGCGCGAGCTGAAAAAACTCGAGCCGTTTGGAATGGGGAACCCCGAGCCGGT
>CAYTQA010000417.1:0-552 GCA_964439495.1 uncultured Terriglobales bacterium
ATCTCGGCCTGCCTTTGCTTGATCTCTTCATCGCGCGCCATGGTAATCGTGAGATTGCTTATATCCCTTACGGCGATGCGCCCGTGGTTCTAGGAGCGCTGGCGGACAAGCAGGTACTGCCATGAGCCAAAAAACACAATCGGCAAACGGACAGCCGGCGCTGGTGGTTGATGGCGAAGTGGTGCGAAAGATCCGGCAACATGCGCGATCGTCGATCAAAACAGAAATATGCGGAGTCCTGATCGGGCAAGACCGCCCCGGCCATGTCGAAATCCAGGCCTGCATTGCCGGCGTGAATGCGGAAGAAGCGGGCGCCCATGTCACCTTTACCCAGGACACGTGGGAGCACATCTATCAAGTCAAAGATAAAGAGTACCCCAACCATCGCATCGTGGGCTGGTACCACTCGCACCCTGGCTTTGGCGTCTTCCTCTCAGATCATGACGCATTCATTCACAAGAATTTCTTTGCCTCTCCCGGACAAGTTGCATGGGTCTTCGATCCCCATTCCGACGAGGAAGGCTGCTTTGGGTGGGTCAACAGTCGAATCGA
>CAYTQA010000417.1:562-2537 GCA_964439495.1 uncultured Terriglobales bacterium
GCGGCTTTCGCAAATTTTGGTGTTGGACGATCATGGCGGCGAACGCGTGCAGGAAGGTGGACGACCAGACCCTTCTTTTTCTCAGAACCATCCAGTGGAAACTCGGGAAATTGTTCAGCGCGTCACTCCTGCTTCGAGTCCAGGAGAAGAGAACTCCAGTGATTCTCTTCTGCTCTTAACAACCAATATTTTTTCTTATCTTGCAGTTTTTCTTTTAGGCTTCTTCCTGGCCTGGTATTTCTTTCCGCGCGTCGCGCTCGTGCCCGTGCCGGTTGACCCACAGACCGGTAAGCCTTTGCCGGGTTACATGATGGAAGCAAATCCAGGAAATTCCACCCAAAGCGGTCCCGAACAGCCGGCCTATCCGAGCCGCGGACCGGACGATCACTCCGCCAAACCAGGCGGGAGCGGCGCAAAGGAGAAGAATGTCCAACCTCAGCAATGATCAGCCGCTGAAGATCACTCTGGAAGATATCGCCAGCGTTGCGGTCCCGGAACCGGCCGTCGTTACCCCTGCGCAGCAAGTATCTGGCGCCGGGGCCAGATCATACGGAACCATCAACCAGACTGCCGAACAGTTTGTCGGCGTCCCGGAGGAGCGTGGCAGCGTATTGCTGCAGGGCTGGTTTTATCTCGGGGTGGCCGGGTTGCTCGGAGCGACTGCCGGATGGGCCATTGCCGAGCCTGGTTTTGTTGACGGCGGCGCCTCGCAACGCTGGGGTAATTTCCTCCTGCTGCCGCTGATTGTTACCTTGATGTGCTTTGGTTTTGCGATGGCCGAAAGCTCAGTTGAGCGCTCAGTTCATAAAGCGGTCCTGCGCGGCGTACTCTCATTGCCTTTGGGTTTAATGCTCGGATTTTTCTTCAATTTAATGGCGAACATCATCTATGGCATCGGCCTGCATGTCTGCTATCAGGCTGGAGCTCAGAGTTATCACAATCCTGCTGTCTGGATCGCCCGCGGCATCGCCTGGATGGTCTTCGGCGCAGCCGGCGGTTTGGTTTATGGAATCATCGGACAATCAGCCAAAAAGGGTTATTACGGGGTCATCGGCGGAGTGATTGGGGCCGGGCTCGGGGGAACGTTATTCGATCCCATCGCAATCTTCACCAAAGGAGGGGCCCCCAGCAGGGCCGTGGGATTTGCTTTAGTGGGCATTGCCACCGGAGTTGGCATGGGGCTGGTCGAAAGCGCCCTTAAGGACCGCTGGCTGTACGTAATGGCTGGCCCGCTTGCCGGAAAGCAATTCATTCTTTACAAGTCCCTGACCAGCATCGGAAGCCGCCAGCAGTCGGACATTTATTTGTTTAAAGATCCAAACATTCTGCCTGAACATGCGGTCATTCAGATCGCGGGCGCCAGGGTGCAGCTCCGGGCAAGCGGCCCTATACTTTGGGCCGGGCAAACTGTCAGAAGCCGCGTGCTTCAAGACGGCGATTTGTTGCAGATTGGCCGCTACTCGTTTCGCTATAAGGAGAAACACCGTTCATGACGGAAGTTTGTCCATATTGCCGGACCCCGATCTCGGAGGATGAACAGGTGACTGCCTGCGAAGGCTGCGACACACGTCATCATGCCGAATGCTACGCCGAAAACGGCGGGTGCACGATTTTTGGTTGTAGCTGCGTACCCCCGGAAGAACCAAAGCTGATAGTGTCAGCCCCGGAGCTGGTCACTGTCGCCCACTCCGTCAACATCGCTTCGAGCGCTCAGACCGCGGTTGCTCCGCCGCCTCCCCCGCAGGGTTCCATCTTCCCGCTATCGCAAGCTTCCGTGGAAGGGCCGCGCCAGATTTCGAGTCTGACCCTGCCCTCGATTTTAAACTTGTTTCCGCCCGAGACCGTTTCGCTGCCGGTTTATCACGATCCGGAACCGGTCCCCGCCGGCGAACCGAAGAACCGCACCACGTTCATCGTTCTGGGCGCGCTGCTGGGCGCGTTCGGCGCCCATAATTTTTATGCCGGCTACTACGGC
>CAYTQA010000418.1:0-2533 GCA_964439495.1 uncultured Terriglobales bacterium
AGAATAGGGGACCTCCATCTGCATCTCTTCCCGGGCGCTTAGCGTGCCGGTTCGCAGCCGCTCCACATATCCGGCCCCGTGCACCAGCAGCACATCATCGTCACTGGCCGGCTCCGCGGTAAGAAAATCCTCGTCGGAGGCGATTCCATCCTCCAGCAGCCGTTGATGGATCAGCCGGTACTTCTGCGCCGGAAAGACATGCGCTCCCAAAGGCAGATAGTAGCCCTCGTGATAAACCAGCCAAAATGGCAATTTGCGTGGCATTGATTTTTAAACGCGATTAATACTAATCGAAATCCCAAGAATTTTAAGGCGAGCCACACGTAAAAGGGTACGACTTGCAGTCGTACCGCAACATACCTCAAATTGCAGGCTTTCAGGGATACACCGGCGGATGCTGCCGCCTCGCGAAATTTGTTGAAGCGCGGATAAAGACATGCATAATCAGGAGGGTACGGTTTGAAGCGTCCGGCAGTAGAATGAATCTATATAAGCCATGAAAATCGCGTTAGGCGTCACCGGCGGAATAGCCGTCTATAAGGCTTGCGAGATCGTTCGGCTCCTGCAGGAGCGGGGCATCCGTGTGCAGGTGGTTATGACGGCGGCGGCGCAGCAGTTTGTGCGTCCTCTTACCTTTGCAGCCCTCTCGGGCGAGAAGGTCATCACCGGCCTGTGGGACTCCGGCGAAGAGCAGCCGAACCTGGATTCCGCGGTTGAGCATATCGCGGTGGCCCAGTCCATTGACGCCCTGCTGGTTGCGCCGGCCACGGCTGACGTGATCGCCAAATTTGCCCACGGAGAAGCCAACGATTTTCTTACTACCCTCTTCCTGGCCACGACCGCGCCGGTGATCCTCGCCCCGGCAATGAACGTGAATATGTGGGAGCATCCGGCCACGCAGTCCAATATTGCAACCCTGCGCCAGCGTGGCGTGACCATTGTAGAGCCGGGTTCAGGCTA
This sequence comes from uncultured Terriglobales bacterium, assembly GCA_964439495.1. Classification (GTDB taxonomy): domain Bacteria; phylum Acidobacteriota; class Terriglobia; order Terriglobales; family Acidobacteriaceae; genus CAYTQA01. The sequence goes on from CAYTQA010000418.1 coordinate 961, forward strand.
TCTGGCCTGCGGCATGGTTGGGGCCGGCCGTTTGGCCGAGCCGGAGACGATTGTCGCCGGCACGCTCGAAGTCATGGGCATACGGCAGGACCTGACCGGTGAAACCGTGCTGATCACCGCCGGACCGACACAGGAAGCCATTGATCCAGTCCGCTATCTCACGAACCGCTCCAGCGGCAAGATGGGATATGCCCTGGCCGAAGCGGCGCTGCGCCGGGGAGCGCGCGTCATCCTGGTCTCCGGGCCAACTGCGCTCAAAGCGCCCGCGAAGGCGGAGCTGGTCGCGGTAAAAACGGCGGAGGAGATGAGGAATGAGGTGCTGCGATATCTGCCGCAGGCCTCCATTGTGATCAAGGCGGCGGCGGTGGCGGACTATCGTGTGCCGCAAGCGGCGGAGCAGAAGCTGAAGCGTCGCGGAGGTCCGTTCACTTTGCAATTGGAGCCCACGCCGGACATCCTGCTGGAGGTGGCCGCCCGGCGCGCTGCCCAGCAGGCGATCATCGGCTTCGCCGCTGAAACCGAAAACGTCCTTGAAAACGGACGCCGCAAGCTGCGCGACAAGAAGATTGACGCGATCGTGATCAATGACGTTTCGCAGCCGGGCATCGGCTTTGACTCCGACCGCAATGCGGTCACCATTCTTACCCAGGATGAAGTGCTTGAGGTCCCGGCGCTCGCCAAACAGGAGATAGCGCATCGCGTGTTGGACGTTGCGCTGAAGATCAGGAACACGGTCAAATCGCCCGCGCGGGCGACGGCGCTCTGAAATGGACTCCACGCTGACCCCCGAAATGAAAAAGGCGCTGGCGGCGCGTTTGTCGTTCTATCGCGATCTGGGCATTTACGATTTTTACCGCCGCTCTGTTACCCTCCCGGAAGGGCCGCGAATTGAAGAGCCACAAATTACAGGAGCTGAAATCAACCCGGAACCGATGCCCCGAACCGCGAAGAATAATGCCGTGTCCGCCGCAGCACTGAAGGTCCTCGATCAGCCCGCGCCAGTTCCGCTGCCCGCAAGAGAAGACCGGAGCGCCGCATTGGCCGCCATTCGCGAGGACATTGGCGATTGCACGCGTTGCGTGCTGCACAAGCAGGGACGCAAGCAGATCGTCTTTGGCGTGGGGAACCCTCATGCCGAGATTATGTTTGTGGGTGAAGCTCCGGGAGCGGACGAAGATATCCAGGGGATTCCTTTTGTGGGACGCGCGGGGCAACTGCTGACCAATATGATCAGCGCCATGGGCATCGAGCGCGATGAGGTCTACATCGCCAATGTGATCAAATGCCGCCCGCCGTGAAACCGGACACCTGAGCGCGAAGAGTGCGATACCTGCTCTCCCTTTCTGCTGCGCCAGATCGATGTGGTGAAGCCGAAGATCATCGTGGCCCTGGGCGCGGTTGCGGCCAAAAACCTGCTTCAGATCAACGACAGCATGGCGAACCTGCGGGGACGCTTCTACGACTTTCGCGATACCAAGCTGGCCGTCACTTATCATCCGGCATTTCTGCTGCGCGATCCGCGACAGAAGAAAGAAGCATGGAAAGACCTGCAGAGGGTCATGCAGTATCTGGG
>CAYTQA010000419.1:0-2502 GCA_964439495.1 uncultured Terriglobales bacterium
GAAGTGCTCCCCAAAGCAAAACATCCTGCCCGGTCCCCTGCGTTTTTGAATCAAAATGGGAGGCGATGAAAATGTAGAGAGCAGAAGACCGAAGACCTCGGAGGGCGCGATGCACACGAAGCTCAAAGTTGGCGGCCGGGAAGCGCCGAACGGCAAGCTGGAGCAGGCCATAGAGTACGCCGCATTGGTTAAGGTGAAAGAGCAGATGAATGCAAAGGCCGCCGCCATTCACTGCCCCGAGCACAACGAAATACCCCGGCTTATGTTTGACGGCGCCACGCTGGGCTCCCTGAAGGTAAGGGTCCAGGCATGTTGCGACGCCTGCCGCGGCCTTGCGGTTGCCGCCATGAGCGCCAAGTAAGAGCTATTTGCCGACCCCTATTCGCTATGTAAACCCCTACCGGCACCCAATGTTCGTTCCTTCGCCTGCCTAGCTACTGATAATCCGCCTCCCGCAATGATGGCGCTGTTTGGTCTCAGCCCGCCACTCCTCTCACATCAATGAGGGTTCACGATGTTCAGGCTGCTCGGGTCTGGTGGATAGGACATGGTAACCGCGTCCACTCCGTTGGCGCGGGTCGAGGTCAGTCCACGGGCCTGCGTGTCATATGTGTGCGCCTCGAGGACCTTGCCGTCCGTGTCCTTCACCGCAGTGATCAGCGAGTTGGCGTCATATTCGAAGGTCACGAAGGTATTATCCGGACGAGTCACCTGGACGAGCCGCCCCTGCGCGTCGTAGGCGTAAGTAAACGTGCCGGCGTTGGAGACGACGCTGCTCACCAGCCGGCTGTTGCTGTCAGGATAATTGAAGGTCAGGGTGCGCGCCGCCGGATCGGTGACCGCGATCAGGCGATTGTTGGCATCGTAGGTCAGATTCGTGGTATTGCCGTTGCGGTCCACAATCGACTTCAGCCAGCCGCTATTGTAGTCAAAGATCTTCTTTGTGCCGTTCTTGAAGGTCATGGTCCAGATGGAGCCGCTCGATACCAGCAAAATGCTCTCCTCCGCCGGAGCGGCGACCCCCAGGGCGCCGGTGCTGCCATCATAGGCGAACGACCAGAAGCTGCCGTCCGAGCGCGAGTACTTGAAGTAGTTGTCGCTGCCCACGAAGAGCCGCTCCTCATAGCTGGAGCGCCAGTTGGGCCCAAACAGGCCGGTCTGGAAGGCAATCTGGCTGGGCGGCCACTTGCTCAGCCAGGTCCGGGAGAGCCCCAGCCCTCCCCCCAATCCCGGCAGCCTGAAGTCGCTTTGGGTGATGGAGGTGTTGCCGTCGGTAAGATTGATGGGATGTCCGGCGGTGAAGCATCCCGGACAGCCTGTCTCGCTGGCCGCATTACGCGGAGAGCAGCTATCGACCTGGACGATGCATTGCGAAAGGAAGGGGGCTTCCGGTGTACACTGCATCCCCGGAATAGGGGTGTCTCCGCACAACCCGCAGTACTGGAGCCGGGCTATGCAGACGTTGGTCTGGGCCGCCGCGGGATGCGCACAGCAGAGCACAACCACCAGCGGAGACAGCATGAGAACCATTCGAATCGCTACTTTCATGATTTCCTCTCGGTCTTGCCATACCATGATTGGCCTAATAATCTACCGGTTCATGCCGATAACCGTTTTTTGTCCAGAAATACACGTCAGCTTCATATTCATTTTCTGCTGCATCGACGAGCAGGATACCTTCACGCGCAAGTACATGAAATTTCTTTCTCGATTGTTCATTGAATAATTTGGTGATCGGGACCTTATGAATAAAAAAGCTTCCTGATTGACCGTCATTCGACTCCTCAACCATCCTCATGTCGTATGAGGAGCCGTCTTTGTGAATGAATGCCACAATTTTATAACCTTGCCCGTGGTCTTTGGAAGTGAGCAGAAGAGCATAGGAGATCGTTCTCGCGCTTTCAAATTTTCCAATCTCTATGCCTGGACACTGCATGGGCTTCTCAGATTCCCATCTCTGTCTTGCGGCTGAACCAAGATCTTCTGATTGCTGAACTTTCCAAGATCCGAAATCTTGTTTGAGACGGTTCTGTATCTCCGGCGGCAGAGATCCAGGTTTACATAATGTGGTTATGTCAGTCCTAACAGATTCGCTCTGCGCTAATGATCGCTCGGTAATAGACAAGTTGGAAGCTAACATAACCAATAGACAAATCCTATATTTCATCTGATCATCACCTCAGTCATTGATTGCAACATTTCTTCTTCCCTGGAAGATCGCCATGTCCACCTTTCTTGCCGGGTGGTATCTGAAGATGTATATGACTACCAGTAGACTTTGTTGATGGGTGCAACGCCTCATTTAGTCCATAACCGGCCCCGCATTTGGCAGCCGCACACAAGATGTCGTCAGCGGTACCGGGAGTATACCTAATGTCGACGGCAACCCCCCTTCTATGTGGAGTACCGGGCGGATGTTGTGGAATGTCCTCTGAAGTCGATGTCACCAACAACTGAAGCCCAGTTTTAGACTCTAGAACCAGTCTCATAAATACCTGAAGC
>CAYTQA010000420.1:0-2479 GCA_964439495.1 uncultured Terriglobales bacterium
AGAAATCGGTGCTGGTCCGCATATACCGCTTGAGCGCCACGCCTATGCCCAGCACAAAGGCGAAATAGACGCCCATGATGATCCAATCGATCGCAGTCAACATTCTATGGTTAGCTCCAGTGAACGTTCGATACTGTACCTGAAGAGACAGAAATTATGAACTGTTTTCAGCCGGGCAGTGCTTTATCAGGCAATCGGAAGGAGCTATCGGCGCGGATTCAGCTTCTTTCTGGCGGTGATGCCCTTGCCTTCCGTGACGGTTATGATCTGGTCAGCGGCGACATTGCCAATGGAGTCTTTTTGCCCGCTTGGCCAGGCGATTTCCAGCGAATCGGCCTGCCTGGATGCACCCAGCCCAAAGGTAAGCACCAGTTCACTTTGTGATAGATAGCTGGAGCCGCTGCGCAGCATCTGCGACTGTCTTCCGCCCGCCGAGGCCAATCGCACGACGGAGCCGATGCCATCGCGATTGGAGCGTGCGCCCACCAGCTTGATGCGCAGGCTGTGATTGCCCGGATTTTCATTGCGAAAGAGCACCGGGGGACCGCCATTGGCGCCGATGAGAATATCGAGATCGCCATCATTATCAATATCGGCATAAGCCGCCCCGCGCGCCACGCGTGGCTGGTTGAAGGCAGCTCCCATCGAGCTGGTCACGTCGGCGAACCGCCCCTGGCCTAAATTCCGGAAAAGATGAGGAGGCTCCGCATAGCGGACGCGATGCTGGATCTTTTCGATCTGGTCTTCAATATGACCGTCGGCAACCAGAATGTCCGGCCAGCCATCGAGATCGTAATCGAAGAAAAAACAGCCAAATCCCAGGGTCAGCAGGCTGGCGCGTCCTACCTCCGACCTGGGAGCTTCATCCACGAATAATCCATTTCCCTCATTGTGATAGAGCGAGATCATCTGGTTGGCGAAGTTGGTGATGATGATGCTGGGATGTCCGGAGCGGTCATAATCGGCGGCATCCACGCCCATGCCGGCGCGGGCGATTCCCTCTTCGCTATAGCCAATCCCGGCGGCAACGCCGCTCTCCACGAAGCGTTCTCCCTTCACGTTCGTGTAGAGCTTGTTGGGCTGGGTATCGTTGGCCAGAAGAATGTCAGGCCAGCCGTCATTGTTGTAATCCAGGATGGCTATGCCTAGCGTTTTGGAGCTTGGGTCCTTGAGCCCCACTTTTTCGGTGACGTCTTCAAACTTGCCGTTTCCCTTGTTGTGCCACATGCGCACGGAAGCGCCTTTGTACGATTCGGGAGTGCAATACGATTTGTGGGCGCCATCGAGCGTGCAAAAGAGATCGGTCTTGGGGGACCACTGCACGTAATTGCCCACCAGCAGGTCAAGCTTGCCGTCGCGATCGTAATCCACCCATGCCGCGCTGGTGCTCAGCTCCTGAATTCCCTCCAGGGCCGCCGCTCGGGTCACGTCGGTGAATGTCCCATTGCCATTGTTGTGAAACAAATGGCTCTGTCCGACCGCGGAGATAAAAAGATCGTCATATCCGTCGTTGTCGTAATCGCCCACTGCTACGCCCATGCCAAACATGCTCACTGCCAGACCGGCCCGGCGGGTCACATCCGTGAATGTCCCGTCATGGTTGTTGTGATAGAGCCTTGGAGTGGAGTTCGGGCCGGGTGCGCCGGTGAGGCTTTCGCCATTCACCAGCAGGATGTCCTGCCATCCATCATTGTCATAGTCGATGAACGCGACGCCCGGGCCAAGCGTCTCCGGCAGATATTTTTTACCGCTCGCGCCATTGTTATGGACAAAACGAATCCCGGCCGCGCGGGTAATATCCTGAAATTTTATTGCCGGTTTTTGTGGACCTTCCCCATGTGAGGAAGCCAGAAGAATTCCTAAGCAGCTAACGATTTGTAAAATTTTCATTCAGATGTTTTCAAAAGGAGAATATAAGTCAGCCCTCTTCCAATTAAATCATGGCATTCCATGGCCGCCGGACTGCACGCGCTTTTTCATCGCGACCGCGGCGGATTTTCCCGATGCCTGCGGGGCAAGAGGGATACTCTCATGTTCATGGATGGCCTGCCGCTCGTTATTGTCTTCGGGATGTTCCATGCGATAGGAGCCGGTAAGCGCCTGAGCGGCCTCGTCAGCTTTAAACCGGAGATACCGCTTCTGGTACTCTGCAGCCTGGTCGGCATGTCCCAGCCCGTTATAGCAAAGCATTAGGTTGTAATTGGCCTGCAGGTCCTCGGGATCGATTGCCAGCACCTGGTTGAATTCCGCCACCGCATCGTTGTAGTTGCGCTTCAGGAAGTAAAGCCTTCCCAGGTCGTTCCGCACCACGCGGTCCTTGGGATATTGCGCGATCACCTGCCGGAGATGCCGGATGGCCTCGTCGTAATTCCCTTCCGAGCGCAGCACGCGGGCATAAAAATAATGAGTGCGGGCAAGCTCCGAATGAATGGCCAGGGCCTTCTCCAGCACGGCTTTGGCCGCCTGCATTTCACCTTCC
>CAYTQA010000421.1:0-444 GCA_964439495.1 uncultured Terriglobales bacterium
GAACATCGGCCCCAATCCGCCGTAATAATGAATAGGCAAATAGATGCCGAATATTTCAAGCCCCAGGACGAACGGCAATCCGGTAAGAAACTTCACCTGGTCGGCATAGGCATGGGGGCCGTTGGTTGCGGCCGCGTTGGAGGCAAAGTGCTCGACTAGGAAGGCGCCAATCGGGATGATTCCGCTCAGCGAATGCAAACGGCGAAGAAGGAACGAATGCCCCTGCCCGGCGCGTATGGGTTGAACTCCCTTATATTTCCCCGCTGAGGTTTGGACGTTCGAGGGCGCGACGGTTGCCATTCGAGTGCTCGGCTCCTTATGGGATCAGACCTTTATCAAGAACCCTTTATTATCATTTTCCAATCGGAGCTTCGTCAAGGAAGCTCGTAAGCCCGCAAGAAGTACGGAGTGGATGTGCACTTCCGTAATAGGGCAAGGGCCGAT
>CAYTQA010000421.1:454-2477 GCA_964439495.1 uncultured Terriglobales bacterium
CCTCATACATTTTCACTGGGCTCTTTGGCATCATAAGAGGACGTTGTTGTGCGCAAAAGCGCGGCAAGCTTTTCCTTTCCCCGAGGCTTGGGGATTTAAACATCTTAAGAGGACAGAGAGTATGGCTACGACGGCAGTTCCGTTTCCACAGCTTGTAAACCAGTGTGAGGCCGAAGGTCTGACCCCGGTCAATTGCGCCAAGATCGCCGCGGAAGTGGCCAGGACATTCAACGTTTTCGAGGACGAGGTCGCCATTATGGCGGTAATGAATGGCGCCTATCTGAAATTCAAGTACCCGCCCAAACTCGCGGACGTCGGCAGCCTTCCGCTCAGCAACTCCGGCTCGATCGCGGTCCGGACGGTGGTTTCGAAACGCCCGGAGGTATTGAATAATTTCACTCAAGTGAAGCATGCCAGCATCTTCGAGGCGGTGCCGATCGCCTCCAAGGCCCGCAGTATGCAATCGAAGGCGAAGGCGGCAAACATGATCCAAAAAATCATGAGCGCGCCGGTTGCGGGTCCAAGCGGGGTGGTGGGCGTGATCCAGGTAAGCCGCAAGGGGACATCTCCGCAGGCCGCCGGAGCGGATTTCACTCCCGCCGACCTGCAGAAGCTGGTCACATTCGCCAACCTGCTGGTGAAATGCTTCAAATAGGTGGCGCCATCTCCTGATTGATCCATTGCAGGAACTTTTCGAAGGCCCGTCCGCGATGGCTGACTGCCAGTTTTTCATGGTCAGAGAGTTCGGCAAAGCTGCGTCCGAATTCAGGAAAATAAAACAGCGGATCATATCCAAAACCGTTCTTGCCCCGGGGAGCATGCAGCAGCTTCCCGCGCACCTCGCCGGTAAACGCCGCCAACGTGCTGCCATTCCGGGCCGCTGCGATTACGCAGACGAAGGCCGCGCCTCGATCCTTGGCGGCCACATCCCCCATTCTTCTTAATACCAGGCGATTATTGGCCTCGTCGGGATTTTGTTCGTAATCCGCCTCATGGCCTTCCGCATAGCGGGCGGAGAAGATCCCTGGCGCGCCGTCCAGCGCGTCCACACTCAAACCGGAATCATCCGCGATCACCAGTTCTCCGGGCGCGTGATGACTGTAATACTCTGCCTTGAGGCGGGCGTTGGCTTCGAAAGAATCTCCGGCCTCCACCGGCGGAGGAATCGCCGAGAGCGTGGGAATGGGGAGCACCGCAACGGAATGGACGCTTGCCGCGGTAAAAAAATCTCGCAGCTTGCCGGAATTGGATGTGGCTACAAACACTCGCTTGAGCATCACGGAATGATAGCAATAAGGTTTGTCCTGATCGAAACGCGAGTAGTTTCTCTCCTGACACAAGGGCCGCTCCCGCATTTATGAATTTTGTGTGATTCGTAGCGGGGAATAGCTAGCTATATGAACTTTTCGCGCATCTCAAAAGTTATTAGCCCTCATTGCAAATGATTTGTATCCGATATCGTGGACGGGCTGTCTCTATGGAGGTTGAATGCGGATAAGGTCCTCCGCTCGTGGTACGAGCGTTTGGTTGATCGTCGGTTTCTGTTTGCTGGCTTTTATGCTGACTGGGTGTGGCAGTGGCAGCTCCCATCTGATTCAGACTCCAGCAGCAACACCCACGCCTACCCCGACACCTACTCCGACGCCTACGCCCACCCCTACCCCGACGCCGACCCCCACGCCCTCGCCGACTCCTTCGGCTCCGAGCTGGTCACCGAGTACCAGTTCGCTGCCAGCGCCACCTGCGCCAGAGCCGCCGCCTGCGCCAGCCACAGCGTTTCCATTGACGATTACAAGCCCCGGAAACGGTGCTACGGTGAATTCACCGGCCCATGTGGTGGCCTCGTCCACACCGTCAAATCCGATTCTGGATATGAGAGTTTACGTGGATGGTCTGGCGGTTTTCCTCACCTTTTCCAATTCCATGGATACGCTGATCTGGATGGATGCCGGGAGCCACACGCTTGAAGTGACGGCGACCGACAAGAGCGGATACGTCTCCGCCTCCGTGCTGCAGGTCAATG
>CAYTQA010000422.1:0-2471 GCA_964439495.1 uncultured Terriglobales bacterium
GGATTTTGCCGAAAACTCGCTCTCAAACTGTATTAACTATTGGGGAGCCGCTCACGGCCATGAAGTAGGGCTTGCTCGATTCGTAATCGAATATCTCGCCGCTCTTGTCCGGCGCCTCTTCGGCAAGCACCCCGGTGACCTCATGCCGGGCCTCATTCACTTTCGTCAGTCTGGCAAAGAGCTTCAGTGCCTTCAACAGATGCTCCCATCCGCCTTTCGCCAGCAGATGTCCGGAGAGGTCCGCCTCATGCAACCGCTGCATGATCACCAGAATGACGCCGGTCTTCGGATCGTTCAGGCGCGTGGTCAACGTCTGGTCGAAAAATCGGATTGCCCTTTGACGATGCGCCTCCGAGAGCGCCTGTTGCGCGGAGTGCGGATCGTCCACGATGATGAACTCGCCGCCCTTGCCTGTCGCCGTGCCTCCCACCGAAGTCGCAATCATCTTTCCGCCGCGACGGTTGGCAAACTGCGTCTTCTGGTTCTGGCCCGCCGCGAACTGCACGCGGTCGCTCCACAGCTCCTGATACCACTCGCTGAGAAGCAGGCTTCTCCGCAGCACGGAATGCTCCCGGCTCAAGTCGCCGGAATACGAGGCGAACATGAAGCGCTTCTCCGGCTCCGTGCTCCATATCCAGCAGGGGAAGTTCACCGTGGTTAGCAGCGATTTCATGTGCCGCGGCGGGATATTGATGATGCCGCGCCGGATCTGCCCTCGTCGCGCCGCCGTGAGGAACTCCCCAATGGCATGAATGTGCCAATTCAGTTGAAACTGCGTCCCCGGCTCAAGCACGTTCCAGGCTTCCTCGACAAAGAAGACCAGATCGTCTTCCAGGCGGGATTTTCGCTCCTTCAGCTCCGCATCCTCCATCCTCTCTGGCCCTTTATCTTCCGCGCCTGGGAAACGATTCTCGGTCCCGGAGCAAAGACCCTTCCTGCGCGCCAAGAAAAAAGGGCCTCCTGCCTGGTTTGACAGCACGCGCCATTGATTTCCGGATCCTTGCCCGGACGCTCAACCCATCTGTATCCACAGCTCCAGGGGATTCCCTCCAGGGGGACTGGTATCTGCTAAACTTGCTTGCGGTTGTAAAATGTCTCCGCGCAAAAAAGCCCGGTCCGCAAAAGCTGCACCTAAAAAAGCAGCCTCCAAAAAGCGCGCTGTAAATACCGGCAGTGCCGGCCATCCTTCCGGACTCTGGATCGATCCGGATATCTGGCGGCGCGTCAAAGGGCCGGGAGGCAGACGAGGAGTCGAGGGCCTGCCCTCGACAGACCGTTTTCTTCACTTTGCCGACATAGCTCTGGGCAACAAAACCTCAAAATCCAAGGGCCCAAAGAAACAGGGCAATGAAGATGATCTGCTCTAATCCTGAACGGCGCGCGCAGCCGGACGGACCCGCACCGCTTTCGGGTCCCCAATCAGCGGCCAGAGCGCGATTTTTGCCGAGGCGCACTCAATAAAATCTTCGGGCTGCTTGCCCGCCGCCATCCGCTCTTTTCTCGCCTCTTCCGAGATTGCCCTTGTCCGGGAGCTCCCAAACAGTCCGGCATTGGCCAGCACTTCGTTCATCGTGATCGTCGCAGGCGAGAACTTTGACTCGGTGACAAACTGCTTCAACTGAATGCGGCATGATTGGTCCAGGACGCGCCCCGATGCATCCCGCTTATTCGAGAGCCTCGCCTGACCGCTTTCTACCAGCTTGAGGGCTTCCCGATACGAGATATTGCGGATGTAATGCCCCTGGATGGAATACATCGCGACTTTGGTTGCCGAGTTGCCGGCACGAATTCTGGGTCTGGACATAAAGCTTCCCCTTGGCTGATAAAAGGATGAATAAGAACCGAGATTGCACCGAATGAGGCGTTTAGTTGGCCTTTGATATTACCTACAATTACAAGTACACACTCCAGTGCTGCAGAAGCTATTTACGGTGGCGCCGCAAATGGATGCTCATGATTTCGAGAGACAACATCCATCTGAAATTAAGTTTTAGTTGCTGTTCTGATAAGCTGCTGGCGCGATGAGTGTCGACACGATGGCCTGCTTCATTACTACTACCTCTTCGCGGGTAAGGCCCGATTAGGCCGCGCTGCACATGCAGTACATTTTCAGAGTTCTATCTCGGTCCACAACTCATCTATTGGTGAGCTTTGTCGAAGGCATTTGCTCCTTCTGCGCGGAATTAACAATTGCGCGAGTTAGGTTCATTTCTGCGCTTCCATTCGTCTCACCCAACGCGCGCATGTAAACCGATATGGATTTAAATGTCAAGCAAAAAACTCAGAATTATTCCAATATGGCGATTACATGTTGAGATGGAATGAGATATAAGGAGACACGAAGAGCGCCGGCCATGCTTTTCTATTTTTGGCTCTGATTCGGTTTAGCGGTTTAGACATTTCCATGTAATCCGATTGACCTTCCCCCTGTAAACCGCACACCGCTGAATATGATTTCATAGTCACTGAGC
>CAYTQA010000423.1:0-2466 GCA_964439495.1 uncultured Terriglobales bacterium
CCGCTCTCATGGGACACACCCAATCGCGTGCTCTCTTATGGCTGGCTCCCGGTAAGGCAGACCCTCGACTTCGCATACACCATGGAGTGGCGCACCGGCTATCCCTTTACCGTGGTGAACGAGCAGCAGAATGTGGTGGGCGCTCCCAATTCGCGCCGCTTCCCTGATTACTTCGATCTGGGGACATATCTCGAAAAGCGCTTCGATTTTCTTCGCATCCATTGGGCAGTGCGGGGCGGTTTCGACAATGTGACCGGCCACAAAAACCCCTTTGTGGTGGACAACAACATCGATTCCCCGAAGTTTCTGACCTTCAGACAGTTCAATCATCGCTCGTTCGTCGCCCGGATCAGGTTCTTAGGCCGGAAAAAATAATCCGCAGTCGCCGTATCACAGCGGAACTGGTCGCGGGAATGACTCATCAGCGCCGGGAAACATAATCGTCGTCGCGACCGGCGGCATAACGTTGTTTTTTGCGGTCGATCTCCTGTTTGCGCAGCTCGCGCCGCCGTCCGGCATCTTCATAGCGGTGCTTCTCTTCCTCAGTTTCGGGAATGACTGGAGGAACAGGGATTTTGCGCCCCCGGCTGTCCACGGCGACAAAGGTAAGATAAGCCGAGCTGATATGCCGCCGGGTCCCGGCCATATAATCCTCGACCCAGCACTTCACGCCGATTTCCATCGAGGTATGAAAGGAGCGGTTCACCGAAGAGCGCAGGATCAGCAGGTCGCCGACATGCACGGGAGCAAGGAAATCGATGTGGTCCATGGAGGCGGTGACCACGTAACTGCGGGCATGGCGATGCGCGGCCATGGCGCCGGCGATATCGATAAAATGCATGAGGCGTCCGCCCAGCAGGTTGCCCAGCGGATTGGCGTCGTTCGGCAGCACGACTTCGGCCATCTCCGATTGGGATTCGCCCACCAGACGCGGTTTTAACTGCGAGGCATCGAGACTTTCCATAGCGCAATTAGATTCGCAGGCTTTGCGAAAAGCTTCAAGTCTTCCTTTTCAGAAGGTAGAATTTATAGTTTTGGGGACAATGTAATCATGGACCGTCTTGAGATGCTGTCGAACTTCGTTGCTCAAAATCCGAACGACGCCTTTGCCCGCTATGGGCTGGCGATGGAATACGCCAACTCCGGCCAAACCGAGACCGCTCTTTCGGAATTTGCCAAGCTGCTTGAGCTGAATCCGGATTATACCGCCGGATATCAGATGGCCGCGCAGACCCTGCTGCGCGCGGGGCGCGCCCAGGAGGCGCAAAAGATGCTCAACGCCGGAATTGCCTGCGCCCAGCGCACCGGCAATCGCCACGCGCAATCGGAGATGCAGGCCATGCTGGATGAGACGCTCTGAAGAACACCGTCGAGTCACAGAGGATCTATGCATTACTCCTCATTCGGAATCCTCGCTGAAAAGTACGTAACCGCATTCAAGCCCTTTACTCTCTCGGGGTCCTTCGCTCGCACCTGCGTGCTCGCTCTGGATGACAACGATAAATGGGTCTTTAAGGTTAAGTTTAATCACACTCCCCAACTCTCAATTTCGTCAGCAAGGACTTGTTTTTGAAACTTGAAAACTCGAAACGGCCCTATAGGGATTTCTCGTCACTCCGCTCCTCGGAATGACAAACAATAAATACATTCAGATTGCCTGTTTTAAACTCCCTTTCTTCTCTGTATCTCTGTAGTAAAAACCGGAACTTCATCTTGTCATCATCCTGGACATGGCAAGCTCCACCACTCCGGGAGCAAATTTATAAAGTCCGATGAAGAGCCGGTTGCTCCATGGAACAACTATCTCCCGTCGATTGCTCCAATAAGCCCGCAGCACCGCTCGCGCCACCCTCTCCGCGCTGATGCCGCGATTGAGGGCATCGCCCATGCGCCGCGCATCTTTGCCCCGAACCAGGTTGTCATTGAAGTTGGTTTGCACCCGTCCGGGACAGACGGTGATTACGTTCACGCCTGTTCCCTTTAACTCCATCCGCGCCGCCCTGCCCACCGCGTTCAGGGCAAACTTGGTCGCGCAGTAGGCGCCCATGTAGGGCACGCTGATGTGTCCGGCAACGCTTGAAATATTGATGATCGCGCCGCTGCGCTGCATCTTCATCCGCGGGATTACCTCCTGCATGCAGGCCATGGCGCCGAAGAGATTGGTTTCAAACATGGCGCGGCACTGGTCAAGATCGACAGTCGCAATCGAGTCGAGCACCCCGAATCCGGCGTTGTTGACCCACACGTCAATACGGGAGAAGCGCGCAATCGTGGTTTGGACCAAAGCACGGACCTGATCGCGGTCGGCAACGTCGCAGGCCAGGGCATGCGCTCGCGCTGGAGCGCCGATCCGCTCCCGCGCCGCGTTCACTCGCGCCAGATCACGGGAGCTCATCACTACCTCGGCGCCTTGGGCCACACATTCACGCGTCAACGCCTCGCCAATTCCCATGGAGGCGCCGGTAA
>CAYTQA010000424.1:0-2454 GCA_964439495.1 uncultured Terriglobales bacterium
ATTGCGCCCATTCCTTCTCTCCTCTGGTCGAGCCCACAGCGCCCGGCATTGCGGTCATTGATCTTGCCGGGACGGAGAAATTGTTCGGCCCCTCGCAAAAGATAGCCCGCGAGATCGCTGCTCGTGGAGAAGAGCTGGGCCTGGAATTGCACGTGGGGATCGCGGCCAATCCTGACAGTGCCTTACACGCCGCCAAGGGATTTCAGGGGACTACCATCATTCCAGCCGGGGAGGAGGCCCAGCGGCTGGCCTCATTACCACTCGACGTGCTCTCTCCCGCGTCCAATATTTTAGAGGTCCTCGATAGCTGGGGCATTCACACCTTCAAAGCGCTCGCCACGCTTCCCCCTGTTCCGCTGGTGCAAAGATTAGGGCAGGAAGGCTTGCGATTGCAGAAGCTCGCGCGGGGCGAAATGAAGCGAATGCTCCTCCCGGTAGAAGCTTCGCCTGAATTTGCCGAGGGATTTGAATTTGAAAATCCGATTGAGACAATCGAATCGCTTTCCTTCGTCTTGAATCGCCTGCTGCAAAACTTGTGCGCAAGGCTTTCCAGCCGCGCCCTGGCTACCAATGAGCTGCATCTCGGCCTCGAATTAGAGGCGTGGCAAATCACAAGGGAAAACGCAAACGAGACTTACCAGCGGAGCTGGAAACTGCCAGTCCCAACCTGCAACGCCAACATGCTCTTCCGGCTGGTCTGCCTCGACCTTCATTCTATCACTTTCTCAGCGCCTATATCGAAAGTGGCTCTTCGGGTGCTGCCGGTAAAACCGAGATTCACCCAGCAAGGGATGTTTGCCTCTGCCTTGCTCGAAGCGGAAAAGCTGGAAATTACACTGGCGCGTATTCGGGGGATTGTAGGCAACACAGATGAAAACGGAATCCCCCGCGTGGGCACTCCTGCGCTCCTCGACTCGCACAAACCGGATAGCTTTGCTGTCACCGCAACTCCCGAAAGCGCAGACTGCCGCCCCAGCAATGGACCTCCGGTCATTGCCTTGCGCATCTTCCGTCCGCCAATCAATACAGCAGTGGAAGTACATGAGGAAAAGCCGGTCTCAGTATTCCTTAAGAAGCGGCGTCTGGCCGTGATTGCTGCCTCGGGTCCCTGGCATACATCCGGCGAGTGGTGGAGCAAATCCGCTGCGTGGGCGAGAGATGAGTGGGATGTCGCGCTGAAAACCAAGGATGGAATGGGTATTTACCGCATTTATTTCGACCGAATGAGCAACGGTTGGTTTGTGGAAGGACGGTTTGATTGAAATACGTCGAACTCCATTCCCGGTCTGCGTTTACGTTTCTGGAAGGCGCTTCGCATCCTGAAGGTTTGGCCCTTGCCTGCGCCCAGAATGAAATGCCTGCCATGGCCTTGCTCGACCGACACGGCGTCTACGGCTCGCCGCGCTTTCACATGGCCGCTAAAAAAGTCGGCATCAAAGCGCATGTCGGCTCTGAGGTAAGCGTATCGGATAGTCCACACGCGACTGCATCCAATTATCCATTGCTGGTGGAGTCGCAGACGGGATACCGGAACTTGTGCCGCTTGATTACCCTCACGAAGCTGCGCTCGCCGAAGAACCAGCCTGCAGCAGCCACTTTGGAAGAACTCAGCCGATATGCAGAAGGCTTGATTTGTCTCACCGGGGACGAGAACGGCCCCTTGGCCCACGCCCTGCGCTCGGGAGGCACAGAGCGGGCGCGCAAATTACTGGAACAGCTTGCATCCATCTTTGGAAAAGAAAATGTGTATGTCGAGCTGCAACGGTATTTTCATCGCGACCAGGAGGCGCGAAACCAGGCAGCTATCGATCTGGGGCGACAGATGCAGTTACCAATTCTCGCAACCAATGGCGTTTGCTATGCCACGTCAGCCGAGCGGGAGATTGTCGACGTATTCACCTGCATTAAAAACAAATGCCAGCTATCTACCGCAGGACGGTTGCTGGCACGCAATTCCCAGCGCCACGTCCGCACTGCACAAGAGATGATGCGGCTGTTTGCGGATGTTCCAGAAGCTATAAGCAATACAGTCGAGCTCTCCTCCCGCCTGGAGTTTACGCTGGAAAATCTCGGCTATGAATTTCCTAAATATCCCGTCCCGGAAGGCGAGACCATGAACTCCTTTTTGCGGAAGCGAGTTAGGGAAGGGGCACGCCTGCGCTATCGTCCGGTGACGGAGCGGATCAGGCGGCAGCTTGAGAAAGAGCTGGCCTTGATTGAAAGGCTTGACCTTGCCGGTTATTTCCTTATCGTGTGGGACATTGTCCGGTTCTGTGAACAAAACGGCATCCTCGTCCAGGGTAGAGGCAGCGCCGCAAACTCCGCAACCTGTTACTGCCTGCGCATCACCGCCATCGATCCAATCGGGATGGACTTGCTCTTCGAGCGCTTCCTGTCGGACGAGCGAGGCGAGTGGCCCGACATCGATCTCGATTTGCCCAGCGGCGACGAACG
>CAYTQA010000425.1:0-2451 GCA_964439495.1 uncultured Terriglobales bacterium
GTCGAAGTCGCTGGGCAATGCCATTGGCATCAATGAAGCGCCGCAGGAGATGTACGGGAAATTGATGTCGCTCTCCGACGATCTGATGTGGCGCTACTGGACGCTGCTTACCGATATGCGCAGCGATGAGATCGAAGGCCTGCGGACGAAGGTCAGCCGGGGCGAGGCCCATCCCATGAAGGTGAAGCAGGAGCTGGCGCGGCGTATCGTCTCCGATTTTCATTCTCCCGAAGCCGCCGAGAGGGCGGCGGAAAACTGGAGCAGGCAGTTCCAGCGGGACGAAGTCCCGGCGGACGTTGAAACCAAAGAGCTGAACATCTCGGGAATTGAGGTCCAATCCCTGAATAGCAAAGTGTGGGACATAGTCAGCGATGAGGTGCATGATCGTCCTCCCGCCCGGACTTCTGGCGGAATCATCTTCTGGAAGATCGATAAATTGCTGGCTGCGGCGGGCATGGCAAGCTCGGTTTCAGATGCCAATCGCCTCATTCAGCAGAACGCAGTCCGGTTAAATGACCGCAAGCCCGGCGCGGTTGCGGCCTTGATTGAAGAGAAAATGCTCCCGTTTACCCTCACCGTCAGGGCGGGACGCAAGGCTAAAAAAATTATTCTGGTCAGGTAGTTCTAACGTGCGCTACTGATCCTGGTAAGAAACAGTATTTTCAGAAGGGCCCATGCGCAGCCAGTGTTTGAGGATGCGCTCGTGCTCCGGAATGATTTCGATAAAGCTGATCCCGGCGGTCCAATTGTGGACCCAGGAGACCTTGCCGGTGGTTTGGATCGAGTCGCTTTGGTCCGGAGCGACCACCCGCAGGTGAAAGATCCTCCCTTTTTCGAGCTTTTGGTCGGTCTTGATTGACATGCCGCCTTCGCTCAGGTCCAGCAGGCTGACTGCAAATTCCTTCTCTCCAGCCGCCGAGAGAAAGGCCGTAAATTTAGCGACTTCTTTGCGCATGGAACGGCGGCGCTCACGCAGCCACGCGTCGAGTTTTAATTTAGATTCCGGATGCAACTGGGTGAAGCGGATTCCGGCGCGTCCATAATCATCGGACCACGCCACTTTTCCTTTGGTATCGATGATGTCACGCGTGCCGGGCAGGCGAAAGCGCAGGGCGACGTTTCTTGCCTTCTCGAAGATCTGATGGGATTTGATGGCCATGCCCTCATGGCTCAGGTCGAGAATGACGGCGTCAAATTCCTTGCGATTATCGCGAATAAAGTTGGTCAAAAGTTCCACTGGCCTGCGAAAAGCCTGGCGGCGTTCACGGTTCATCAGGTTTCGCGCCGCGCGCATGGTGGTGGTCAGGCGCGCCTTCGAGACAGGGCCGTCGACCACGAAATGCACGCCGGCGTCCCGGGCCAGGCGCGCGTCCTTCTGCTCCCGGGCCACAGCCAGCAGCACGGCCCTCTGGTTATAAGGCAGTTTCTTGAAGTTCTGCAGAAAGATGAGGTTCTCCTCCTTCGAATCGCATTCCACCAGCACGGCATCGAACCGCCGCTGCGCTAAGAGCTGCCTGGCCCGGTACGGGGTTTCGCAGTGCTCGTATTGAATTTCCAGGTCTTTCAGCACACCCTGGAAGGTCCGCGTGAGCTCCGGGTCCTTGCAAAGCAGAATTGAAGTCAGAGAAAGCATTCGCGGGCAGATTATAACGTTTTCTATAAAGTTAAAAGAGTAACAGTAGTAATCGGCGGGAAATCCGCACAATGGGCCTAGTTGAACTGGATTTCCGGGGTCGCCGCCAGCAATGTTCGGGTATACTCATGCGCCGGACGCGATGTAATCTGCTCCGCCCCCCCGATTTCGACGATCTCCCCACTCCGCATGACCGCAATCCGGGTAGAAAGATAGCGGACAATCGGCATGGAATGAGAGATAAAGAGATAAGTCAGGCCGAACTCGCGCTGGAGCTTCGCCAGCAGATTGATGATCTGCGCGCCCACGCTGACGTCCAGGGCCGAAACCGGCTCGTCGAGGACGATGAACTTTGGCCGCAGGGCCAGGGCCCGCGCAATGCCGACGCGCTGGCGCTGTCCGCCGGAGAACTCGTGGGGATAGCGGTAGAGCGCGCTCTCTTCCAACCCCACGGAACGCATCAATTCCGCGGCGCGCTGCCATTCCGCGCCCCGGGACCCATCTTCCGCGGCGCGATGGATCGTCCACGGCTCGCGGACGATGTCGAAGATGCGCATCCGCGGATTGAGCGAGGCAAAGGGGTCCTGAAAAACGATCTGCATGTCCCGGCGCAGGCGGCGCATGGTCGAAGAGGATGCGGCCAGGACGTCCTGCCCGGCAAAGCGCACCGAGCCGGAGGTCGGCTCGATCAGGCGCAGGACCATGCGTCCCAGGGTGCTCTTGCCGCATCCCGATTCGCCCACCAGCCCCAGGGTTTCCCCGGCAAGGACCTCCAGGGATACGCCCTTTACCGCCCGAACTTCCGTGCTCTCCTGGCG
>CAYTQA010000426.1:0-2436 GCA_964439495.1 uncultured Terriglobales bacterium
TGCGTGACTATGAAATCATATTCAGCGGTGTGCGGTTTACAGGGGGAAGGTCAATTGTATGGGACAAATGCTCCGGCTTCGTACACCATTCTCCAGCCGCTGGTTGCGTTGAAGCTGAAAGGTCCATCAATGGCATCGGAATACCAGATAGGGGCACTTCCGCCGTTCAAGACTGACCCGGTGACCTCCCTCCATTGCAGGCTGTCGTAGACGAGCTTGTTGATGATCTTTCGCCCCCCGCGCACCCCCACATTTGAAATTGGGAGTTCCAGATGCAGGTTACCATTGGGCAGATTGAGAAAGCCACCCTCTACGGGTTGCGCTGTGGTGTATTCGGGGATTCCGATTTCGTTGAAATAATCCTGCGCATTCACAGGCATCGGTAGTGCGCTCAAGGCGAGGAAAAGAGCAGCGGCAACCTTCATCGCTATCTTCATTGGAGTCTCAGTGCCCCCATATTTTCGTTAGTCAGCTGAAATTGCGTGAGTTGGTAGTGGGCTATTGTCATTCCCGCCAGCGTCTCAGTAATGGATTGCGGCACCATCAGGCCATTGCGCAGCGCATAGGAATCGAATGCAAGAGCTCGCGGGACAGAGTCTCTAAGGTTGGGAATAGGATCTGGCGACGTCCTCCATCCGTGTGATCTGGAGCGAATTCATATCAATCACAAGGACAAAGCGGCTCATCGCGGCAAGGCTTCCGTCGGGATCCGCCTGGCTGGGCAAGGATGGTGTGATTCTTACTTTCGAAGTGCCGGATTCAGAATCAGGGAGCAGCTCAATTCCAAAATTCGGATCGGCCAGTGCCCGAAGAATCACAGGCAAATAAAGCGAGATGGATTTTGACACTGCCCCATCGACGGGAGACATACTCTTCACGACACCATCTTTTCCCCTCCACTGTCCGAAGCCTTGGCCATCGAAGAACAGGGCGAAGCTATCAGTACTCACATCCGCATCCACTCGCACTTGTCCGTGAGAGCTTCGAATAGTGATGGTGCCGGAAGCTGCCTGGCCCTTCCATTGGTCGATGGTGAATGTCTCCCGCAAAGCGAGTGAGGGATCCCACCTTTGTCCACCGAGTGCATCCGCAACTCGGCCCAGAAGCGAAATCGCCTGACCATCTCTCGGCAAGCTGGATTGAGCAAAAGCAGGCGTAACGCAACAAATCGATAGCAAGAGAAGCGATGTTGTGGAAAGGCTGGTTAGGAATTCAGCACCTTTTATTAGCTTAGCTAAGCGGCGTTTCACGCTCACCTCCCGTATGAGGTGAGGAAGGTACTCTGATTATGCAAGGCTGTCAACGGTAACTACTTGGTACTGACCCAGTAAGCTGCTTAAACGGAGGTGCTGTTCCGCCGTTCACATCCTGAAGATCGGGGACGAAGTTGTTGCGTTAGCTTGAATCAGATGAACTCTAAGGGCCATTAAGGCAGAGGAAATTATTACTTCAAAGCAGATTTTAAGCAAAGAATAAAAAGGGGCCGTCCATTTGCAGGATACGGCCCTCTTTTGTTGGCGGCTTTTCTTATCGATTAGCCGTTGTCTTTGTCCGCGTGTTTGTGGTGCTTGCGATGGTTTTGGCGGTTGGCGCGCATCTGCGCGAACTTCTGCTGCTGGTCGGGCGTAAGCATGGCGTTGATCTTGGAATCGCTGTCTTCGCGAATGTCCTTCATCTTCGCCTTCTTCTGCTCCTTGCTTAGCGAAGTGTCGGCCTTGAGCGCCTGCATCTGCTGCCTGGCGTTTTGATGAATCGTCTTCATCTGCGCCTTCTGGTCGGCGGTCAGATTCAGGTCTTTCCAGGCCTCACGTCTCTCCGCCTTGCTGGTGGAAGTGTTGGTGGTTGTGGTGTTGGTGTTTGCGCTGGTCCCGGAGTTGTCAGGGGTGTTGGTCTGCGCCGCTCCAAAGGCCGCAAACGAGAGAACGAGAGCTCCGGTCATCGCCAGCTTCTTCATTGAACTTAGATTGCGCTTCATGGTTGTTAGATCCTCCGATCCAAACTTGTTGTATTCATGTAAACCCAGCTTTGGACCGAAGGTTCCGCTCATTTTTTATCTTAAATTTGGCAAAAAGAAAGCCGTCCCGAAGGACGGCTGAACTAGAGCTTTGCAGGATTTCAGGGCACCAGATTGGCCATGCTTCCATCGTTATGGGAGGCGACATGCAGCCGCGTCTCCGCCTGCTGCAATCCGCGCCTGGCGCGCTCCGACTCGGGGCCTGATGGGTTTTCACGCAACAGGGTCTCGGCGGATTCGCGCAACCGCCGCGCCCGTTCCACATCAATATCGCGCGCCCGCTCCGCCACCACCGCCAGGATAGTGACTTTGTTGGGCAGCACCTCGGCAAATCCCCAATGCACCGCCAGCCGCTCGATCGCGGAGCCAGCACTACGGTGCCGCGGACCATCTGGTCGGCGTGCTTGGGATCGACTCCCAGG
>CAYTQA010000427.1:0-2432 GCA_964439495.1 uncultured Terriglobales bacterium
GCGGGCGCATGACGGGCAAGGCGTGGCGCGGCAGCGAGCTCTCCTTTGGGGACTTTGGGTTGAAGGCCATGGAATGCGGCTATGTGACCGATCGTCAGATCGAGGCCAGCCGCGTGGCCATGACCCGTTTCGTGAAGCGTGGCGGAAAGGTGTGGCTGCGCCTGTTTCCGGACAAGCCGATCACCAAGAAGCCGGCTGAAACCCGTATGGGAAAGGGCAAGGGAGCGCCCGACCATTGGGTGGCCGTGATCCGTCCGGGAAAGATCCTCTTCGAGATGGAAGGGGTGACGCCGGCCGATGCGCAGGAGGCGATGCGTCTGGCCTCGCACAAGCTTCCCATCAAGACCAAATTCGTCGCGCGGGAAGGGCACTAAATCATGGAAATTGAAAAGATCAGAAATCTGGGCCCCCAGGAGCTGCGGCAGCAGGAGCATGAGGCCATCGAGCAGCTCTTTCGCCTGAAGTTCCAGATGAGGACAGGGCAGGCGGGCGGATTGAAGAAGCTGCGCGAGCTGCGCAAGGACCTGGCGCGCATCAAGACGATTGCCCGCGAGCAGGAGCTCGGGATCAACGGCAATGCCGTGGCTGACGCGGGCGCCGCAAGCGCCCCCAAGTCCGCCAAACCGGCGGCGAGCGCCGCCAAAACGGCCAAAGCAGCAAAGACCGCAAAAGCCAAAAAGCCGGTCGCGGCAAAAAACGCGGCAAAGAAAAAGACGGCCTCTAAAAAGGCCAAGACGGAGAAGAAGTAAGCCATGGCTGAGACGCAAACAACCAATCAGGCAACGGCCTCGCGGCGCAACGAAAAAGTGGGCGAGGTGGTCTCAACCAAGATGCAGAAGACCATCGTGGTCGAGGTGGAGATGCGCAAGTCCCATCCCAAGTATGGGCGCGTCATCTCGCAGTCGAAGAAATTTTATGCCCACGATGAAGAGAACTCGGCGCGTCCGGGGGATGTGGTCCGGATCGAAGAGACCCGCCCGCTTTCCAAGCTGAAGCGCTGGCGGCTGAAGGAAGTGATCCGCCGTTCCGCGCTCTCGGAAGCCGCGGCCAAGGCGGAGCAGCAGGCGAGCTAGTCAGGCGCGGGTCCGGATAAATCCGGATCCTGAAAGAACGATTTTTTGCCGGCATGCCGGCAGCAAGAAGATTTGGGAGAACTGAACATGGCAGTGCAGATGAGAAGCATGCTGGAGGTCGCGGACAACTCTGGGGCGCGCAAGCTGCAGATGATTTTGCCGCTCGGCGGTTCCACCGGCCTGATCGCCGGCCTGGGAGACATAGTGACCGCCGCGGTAAAAGAGGCTTCCCCGGATGGGACCGCGAAAAAAGGCACGGTGGTGAAGGCAGTGATCGTCCGCACCCGCAAGGAGCATCGCCGGCGCGACGGTACTTATATCCGCTTCGATCAGAACGCGGCGGTGCTGATTAACGAAACCGGCGAGCCGGTGGGCACGCGCGTCTTCGGTCCGGTGGCCCGGGAATTACGCGAGAAGAAATTTTTGAAGATCGTCTCCCTGGCGCCCGAAGTTCTGTAATGAGGCCTGGCGGCGCCGGTCAGAGATGAATTGAGCGGTTTAACGAAAACGAGAGTTTGAACGAGAGTTTGAAAATGAGTGCAACAATCGATATTCGTCGCAACGATACAGTTCGGGTCATTACCGGACGCGATAAGGGCAAGGAAGGGCGTGTGCTCCGCGTATTCCGGGAAAAGGGCAGGGTCCTGGTTGAGCACGTGATGATGGTGAAGAAGAATGTCCGTCCCAACCCGCAGAAAAACATTAAAGGCGGCATTGCCGAGCAGGAAAGCTCGATCTCGGTGTCCAATGTCATGCTGGTGTGCGGCACCTGCGGCCCGGTCCGCGTGGGGCACGACCGGCAGGGCGCGAAGACTGTCCGCGTATGCCGTAAATGCAATACCGTGCTGGACAAGTAACCGCGCGGATTTGAAATTGATTTCACGAACCGGTAAACGCCCGGCAAGGCAACCCGAAACCGTGGAAGAGAGTTGAGAAGGAAAAATGGCGGCAAGACTTAGAGAAAAATTCAACAAGGAAATCGCGCCGGCCCTGCAAAAGGAGCTGCAGTTGAAGAACCCGATGGCGGTCCCGCATGTCCACAAGATCGTGGTCAACATGGGGATCGGCGAGGCGACACAGAACCCGAAGCTGCTCGACCCGGCGGTCAACGAACTGGGACAGATCACCGGGCAGCGGCCGGTCGTCACCAAGGCCAAGAAGTCCATCGCACAGTTCAAGGTGCGCGAAGGCCAGGCGATCGGGGCCATGGTCACGCTCCGCGGCGACCGCATGTACGAGTTCCTGGACCGTCTGGTGAATGTGGTACTGCCTCGCGTGCGCGACTTCCGCGGGGTCTCGACCAAGTCGTTTGACGGCCGCGGCAATTACACGCTGGGGCTGCGCGACCAGTTGATCTTT
>CAYTQA010000428.1:0-2431 GCA_964439495.1 uncultured Terriglobales bacterium
GCCCGATTCCCAGGAGATATGCTTCGTTCCTGGCGGGGATTACAAGCGCTTCATTGACGCTTACCTGGAAGAGCAGGGCGAAGCCCTTCCGGATACCTCAGGCGAGCTGGTCACCACCAGCGGCGAGGTAATCGGCCAGCATTCCGGCATTCATAACTTTACCGTGGGTCAGCGCAAGGGGCTTGGCGTCGCCACCGGAAGCCCGCTCTACGTGATTGAGCTGCGCGGCGACAAGCGGCAGGTGGTGGTGGGCGGCAATGACCATCTCACATCGCGCACCATGCAGGTAAAGAAACTCAACTGGATCGCATTCGAGGACCTGCAAGCGCCCATACGCGTGAAGGCCAAGATCCGCCATAAGCACGAGCCCGCGGATGCGGTC
Organism: uncultured Terriglobales bacterium; assembly: GCA_964439495.1. Classification (GTDB taxonomy): domain Bacteria; phylum Acidobacteriota; class Terriglobia; order Terriglobales; family Acidobacteriaceae; genus CAYTQA01. Next base: position 383 of record CAYTQA010000428.1, read on the forward strand.
ATAAGCAAGTATGGGAGCGATCAGGTCTCGGTGCTCTTCGACCAGCCGCAACGCGCCATCACCCCCGGCCAGGCAGCGGTGTTCTACGACGGAGATATTGTCGTGGGCGGCGGCTGGATCGCTTAAACAAACATCCCATCATTGGAACTGCCGCGTTCCCCACTGTGGGAAGGCCGCCGATGCAGAAATGCGCCCAGCCCCGCGCTCAAGGCCTGCGCAATGCTGCTGATGCGCCGCACCGGCGAGAGCACCGTATGCTGCACCTTGCCGGCGGTATCGATGGTGCGGGTGAGCATCTCGTCGGCACGGATGATCTGCAGGCGCGCTCTTTCCACCACCTCGGCCATGGTCACATTCAACTGCTGCGCCTGTTCCCTCACCACGGCGGAGGTTTCCGCCAGATTGCCTGCGACTTCCTTTATTTTGGGCGCCGCATCGGTCAATATCTCGCGGGCGACGTCCAGTATCTCGCGGGCGACGTCCAGTACCGGAGTGGCGCGCCGCTGCACATCCAGCGCAATGGATTCCATCTGCGCCGCCGTTTTCCTGAAGCTTACGTACAGCGCAATCAGAATCCCCATCTGAATTACGACCGCGATGGAGGTGACTGCCACGAAAATCACTAAAACTGTAGGGACCATAGAATGTGCCGGCTGGAGCGCTGGATTAGCGACCGGCCCTAGCCTTTCGGTCCAGTCTCTGAAACGGCATCGCGATAGGCCTGCTTGCCGGCTTCCATTGCTGAGTTGAATTGTTCTTTCTGGCGGGTGAATGTCTCGCGCCCTTTATCCACCCATTGGCCTACCTGTCCAGAAGCCTGGCGACCGCGGTTTACAAGAAAGTCTTTGCCTTCATTCGCTCCCTGAAGAATGGAGTCGCGCGTCTCCTTGCCCGAACGGGGCGCGTAGAGCACGCCCACAAGCGCGCCCAAACCTAATCCAGCGATAAACCAACCGATGCTGCTTCCATCTTTCTCAGACATGAGGCCTCCAAACCCATGAAATTACTAAGCAGGAAATGGTAGCACCGCTTCCCCCGCTTATCAAACCGGCGGTGATCCCTGGACTGAAGTTCCCGCCTTCTTACTCTCCAAGCTTCTGGAAGAAGCGAATAATGGATTCGATCCCCCGATAGAAATTGGCAATATGGAATTTCTCATTGGGGGCGTGCAGATTGTCATCCGGAAGCCCGAATCCCATCATTACCGCGGGAATCTTCAAGTATTTCTCAAAGTCTCCCACCACCGGAATCGAGCCGCCGCTGCGGATATAGACCGTGTCCTTATGGAAGACCTCCTTCATGGCCTCGGTGGAGGCCTTCACGTACTTGTTATCGGTGCGGATTACGATCGGCTCGGCCTGGCTCCAGCACTTGATGTTGATCTGAATGCCCGGCGGCGTAATCGAGTTCACATAATCGCTGTAGAGCCGGAAGATTTCTTCAGGACGCATGTCCGGCACCAGCCGCATGGAAATCTTTGCCGCCGCCCTGGCCGGGATCACCGTCTTGGCCCCCGCGCCGGTAAAACCACCGGGCATGCCGTGGACATCGAGGGTGGGGCGTGCCCAGGTACGCTCCATTACCGAATATCCCGGCTCGCCCGTAAGCCGCGTCGAGCCTACTTCGGTTTTGCGGTAATGCTCTTCGTCAAAAGGCAGCGACTTCCATGCCTTCAGTTCATCGGCGCTGGGCTTCTCTACGCGGTCATAAAAGCCAGGAATAAGGACTTTTCCTTTTTCGTCCTTGAGCCGGGCAATGATTTGCGCCAGGGCAACGAAGGGATTCGGCGCCGCTCCTCCGTACATGCCGGAATGCAGATCGGTCTTCGCCCCAATCGCCTCGACCTCCGTATACACCATTCCCCGCAAGCCCACGCACAATGTGGGCAGATCGGGAGCGAACATCTCGGTGTCCGAGACCAGGGCAAAATCCGCCTTGAGGCGCTCCGGATGCTCGCGCACAAACTTCGCTATCCCCTCTCCGCCGACCTCCTCTTCCCCTTCAATCAGAAAGCGGAGGTTCAACGGCAGCTTGCCATTCCCGGCTTTC
>CAYTQA010000429.1:0-2427 GCA_964439495.1 uncultured Terriglobales bacterium
TGCGGGAGGCGCTTCCCTGTGGAATTTGCGCAGAGATTTCTGGTCGCGCGCATTCACGGTCCCGGGTGCGCCTGACCCCGGAGTCAAACGCGTCCTGGCCATGTTTAAGTGCCATTTTGATGCCGGCTTTATCGATACGCAAGCCAATGTCATTCATCGTTACATGAGCGAGTATTTTCCTCAGGCCATCCGCGTCGCCAGTGAGACGCGCCAGGCGGGGGAACGCCAGTATGTCTGGACGACCGGTTCCTGGCTGCTTTACGAATACCTCGAGCAGGCCTCTGTGGAAGATCGCAAACGCATGGAGCAGGCTATTTCCGTGGGCGACATCGCCTGGCACGCGCTTCCATTCAGTTGGCAGACCGAGCTGATCGATAAGTCGATGATTGCCGGAAGCATGGCTCTATCGCAATCCCTTGATCGGCGCTTTGGCGTAACAACGACGGGGGCCAAGATGACCGATGTGCCCGGCCATACTCGCGGCCTGATTGCGCCTCTCGCCGAAAATGGAGTCAAGTTCCTGGATATCGGCGTCAACGGAGGGAGCAGGCCGGCGGAAGTCCCGTCGCTGTTCCTCTGGAAGAACCAGGCCGGCGCGAATCTTATTGTCATGTATCACCACGACTACGGAGACGTGGTGCGCGTCCCCGGATCCGATCTGGCTATCGCGATCATCGTGAGGGGCGACAATAGCGGTCCCCATACCGCCCAGGAAATCGCAACCATTCATTCTGTTTTGGGCCAGCGATTTCCCAATGCCCGCGTGATTGCCACCAGCCTCACCGAGATCGCGAATGCAGTGGAGCCTTACCGGGGCCACCTGCCAGTGATCACCCAGGAAATTGGCGATACCTGGATATACGGCATTGCCAGCGATCCTTTAAAGGTCGCCAGATATCGCGAGCTCGCGCGCCTGCGCCAGAAATGGATCTCCCAGGGCAAGTTCCAGTTGGGAGACGCGACCGACCTCGCTTTGCTGCGGCACGTCCTTCTGGAACCCGAGCACACCTGGGGCACCGATACTAAAACCTGGCTTGACTTCGATCATTACAAGCCCCGGGACCTGGCCCAGATGTTGAATACGAAAAACTATGAAGTGGTCCAATTCAGCTGGAAGGAAAAACGCCAGGACCTGTTTGATGGGATCGCAACGCTGCCGGCGCTTCTGCGTGACGAAGCGCAGACGGCCATAAGCAGTCTGACCGCGCAGCAGCCAAGCCTCGTGAACGGATCACCTCATCCGGCCGGCCAGGAGATCGAAACCGCCCATTTTGTCCTTGGATTTGATCCTAAGACTGGGGCGATCCGCCGTCTCCGCAACAAGAAAACCGGGCGTGAATGGGCTTCGGCGGAACATCCTCTTGCTCTGTTCTCTTATCAAACGCTTTCGCAGCAGGACTACACGCGATTTTTCACCAACTACATCATCAGTCACGCCGATTGGGTAGCAAAGGATTTTGGAAAGCCCAACATCGAGCGCTTCGGGGCCGAAAGCCGCAACTGGCTTCCTTCATTGTCCGGCATTTCCATCGCACACGATCGGAATGGCCACCAGCTTCTGGCAACGCTTGAGGTCCGCGATCCCGATGCTTTGCAGTCCGGGGCCGCTGCCTTTCCGGAGAAAATGTACCTCGAACTCTTTCTTCCCGACGCTGAACCCGCGCTCCACATCAACTTCTACTGGTTTCATAAGCAAGCTACACGCCTGCCCGAGGCATTGTGGCTGACTTTCAATCCCATTGCCTCTCCATCGGAAGGTTGGCGGCTGGACAAGTCAGGCGAACAGATCTCTCCCTTTGATGTTGTTTCCTCCGGCAGCCGCCACTTGCATGCTGTGTCAACCGGGTTCAGTTATCAGAACGGAAAAGACTCGTTCATGGTGGAGACCATCGATGCGCCATTGATCGCAATAGGAGAAAAGTCGCCGCTGAATTTCTCGCGATCCCAACCCGATCTCTCGGGCGGCATTCACTGCAATCTCTTCAACAATGCCTGGGGAACAAACTACATCATGTGGTTTAACGAAGACATGCGTTTTCGATTTGTCCTCAGGGCCTGAGATGGATCAGCCCACGCGAAGTTCGTGACCTGGTCTTGCTCCTCAATCAGGCCAGAATACCTTGTCAGAATTTCTTCCCTCATTGGGTCCTCCCGTAAGTCTTTCCGGAGATCCAATTGAAGATAATCGATTATTATCGATTGACAGCTCTTTGCGTATCGCTGTAAGATGCCGCTTCTCGTTGAATTTATTGCCGCAAGCCCCAGGAAATCAGCGTTTGGGAGAGGGATAAACATGAGAAAAAGTGAAACGGCATGTCCCGGAATCATGAGAATCATGCGTAAACAGTTCGCTCGACGCAAGCCGAGAATTTTAACGTTTATTGCCATGATTTGTTTCGCCGCAACCACTGGCTTTGCCCAGGCGCC
>CAYTQA010000430.1:0-2424 GCA_964439495.1 uncultured Terriglobales bacterium
CGCAGGAGTGGAATGCTCGTTGAAAAGCTCGTAACCGCATTCATGTTTTTCACTCTCTCGGGGTCCTTCGCTCGCACTGCGTGCTCGCTCTGGATGACAACTCATAGACTGTTTTCTTAAAAGTTTAGATTTCTTCTAATCAAGATTGCAGGGCAGCGAATTATCACTTTGCTTGAATCGCTCTTAACTCCTGTCATCCAGCGCGCCGCGCGAGGCGAGCCTGCGAGCCAGGCGCAAGCCAAGGACCCCAGAGATGCCTCGCCCATAATTGCACTTCGGGCTTTCCCACCAGCTCTTCCCTAAATCCGCGAAATTTTCGAGTTAAGATGATCGTGAGTGTGGTCCGGGGTGCTCAATTCCTCAACAATCTTCTCCGCTGGATTTCGGCAGCAAAGCTGATATGATGCCTCAATTAAAACGATTCATTGGCTGTAATGGATTAGACCAATTCCAAAGGACGAGAAGCTGCCCAAATGACTCTTACACCGCTTGACTGGTCAGTGATAGTTGGCTATTTGCTCATCACCATCGTAATGGGGCTGTATTTCCGCGGCCGTTCCGGCAAGAGCATGGAAGAATATTTTGCCTCCGGGCGGAACGTCTCATGGTGGCTTGCGGGCACCTCGATGGTGGCCACCACTTTTTCGGCGGATACTCCGCTGGTCGTCACCGGCCTGGTCTATACCCAGGGAATCGCCGGCAACTGGCTGTGGTGGGCTTCGCTCCTGTCGGGCATGATGACCGTCTTTCTCTTTGCGCGGCTCTGGCGGCGCTCCTGCCTGTTGACGGATGTGCAGTTCGCTGAAATCCGCTATGCCGGAAAGCCCGCGGCCTTCCTGCGCGGCTTTCGCGCCATTTACATCGGATTGATGATGAACTGCCTGATCCTGGGTTGGGTCACAAAGGCAATGGTCGGCATTGTAAGCGTGGTGCTGAACGTGAATCCGCATATGGCGCTCGCCATCTGCATCTTCTTTATCATCCCCTTCACCGGTTTGTATGTCGCGCTCGGCGGCCTCTGGGGAGTGCTCTGGACTGACCTCTTCCAATTCATCCTGAAGATGGGCGTTGTCATTGCGCTCGCCTATTACGCTGTCCGGGCGTGTGGCGGCATGCATACGATGATGGCCAGGCTCCAGGCCGCGGTCCCGCCGAATGGCTCCCCCAATCACGGCGATCCCACCGCATTTTTCCCCGACTTCTCAAGCGGAATCACCGCCTCCGGCTGGTGGATGTTGCCTGTGATCACCTTTATCGTGAACCTTGGCATCCAATGGTGGGCGGCATGGTATCCGGGAGCGGAGCCGGGCGGCGGCGGATACATCGCCCAGCGCATCTTCAGCGCGAAGAATGAGCGCCATGGACTGCTCTCCGTGCTGTGGTTCAATATCGCGCATTATGCGGTGCGCCCCTGGCCCTGGATCCTCACCGCGCTGGCGACCATCCTTCTTTATCCGCACCTCGATCAGCCGGAAAACGGTTACATGATGGTGCTGATGCAATACCTGCCCCGCGCCTTTCGCGGCCTCGCCGTGGCCGGATTTCTGGCGGCCTTTATGTCCACCGTGGCCACGCAGCTCAATTGGGGGGCGTCGTATCTCGTCTCCGATTTCTACCGGCGCTTCTTCCGCAGGGACGCCTCCGATTCCCATTACGTCAACATCGGACGCATCGCGACCGTGCTTCTGGTGCTGGTCTCCTGCTTTGTCGCCTCGCAGCTTACTTCCATCCGCTCCGGATGGCAGGTCGTGCTCGAAATCGGCGCCGGTACCGGCGGCGTTTATCTGCTTCGCTGGTATTGGTGGCGCATCAATGCCTGGAGCGAAATCTCGGCCATGCTCACTTCCCTGGTGGTCGTGGCCAGCCTGCACGTCTTTCATCTTTTCAGTGAAGGCACACCGGTGGATTTCGCAAAGACTGCCCTCACCAGCACCGGCATTACTACCCTGGTCTGGGTGGCCGTCACCTTCCTGACCCAGCCTGAGCCACGCGAGGTGCTGGTCAGCTTTTATCGTAAGGTCTATCCCGACGTGCGCGGATGGAAGCCGATTGCCGCCCTGGCCCCCGAGGTCCCTCAGGTCCGCGACCTGGGACGCAATCTTGTCACCTGGGTGGTGGGCTGCTGCCTGGTCTACTCAGTCCTTTTCTCCACCGGGTATTTCATTATGGGCAACATAGTGCGAGGAGTGGTTCTGGCGGTCATTGCCGTGGCCAGCGTCCTGATTCTTCGCTCGCAACTGGCGAAGAGCTGGGGAGAGACCCCGGAAGAGGCCGATAAGGACCGGCTGGAGCCCGTCCCCAGTCGCCAGCGTTAGTTACGAAGGTGCATTGTTTCCATCTAAGTGTCTGGCCTGATTGTGCATCCTGAGGTACCGTGCTACTTTGCAAGGTAAATTCACCGGATTTCGCAGAGCGAAACTGCCG
>CAYTQA010000431.1:0-2416 GCA_964439495.1 uncultured Terriglobales bacterium
CCGCAATCCGTATTTCGAGAGCTGATCGTAGATGATGGGATCGATGGCAATCGAGGCCTGGCTCAACCAATATGCCAGCGCCTTTTGACGGGGCGTCAGGTCGTTAAAGCTGTTCGCCTCAAGCTGGATGAAGGCTGTGGTGTCCACGCGGTCCACCAGCGGCTTATCTTTCGGGGTAGTTTCCTGCGCAAGAAGGGAAAAAGGAAGAGATACAACCAGCAGCCAAATAAAGAAACGGGCTTTCACGAACGCCTCCATCGGGGAGATCAGGGCAACGTGTCATGGTACCGGATATCGGGGAAATCTGCCGAATTCGAGTATTCGTTCTGGCGGAATATCAGGCGGGCAAGAAAAAAGGGCAGATGGCGCTCTGCCCCTTTGGGAAGGCTGTTTGCAGGAAATCGCGGCTACTGGTAACTCCGCAAATCGATCTTTTCGTATTCGCCTTTCTCGATGCCGGCGCGAATCTGTTGCGGGGTCTTATGCAGCTTGGCCATCTTATCGGCGTAGAGGGCCTCCTGCATGCAGGTGGAGCAATGGGCGCCATGCTGGCCTTCAAAGCAACTGTGCAGGCTGGTGTGTCCCTGGCTGCGGTCGCAATAGCAGTAGCAGGGGAGCTGATAGATCAGCTTGGAGTTTTTGGCCGCGGCTTCATAGGCGCGATGCTGATACGGGGCGGTCAGGTTCAGGTCCTTCAACTGCTCCCCGGCAAGAATGTGGGGCAGCTTTGCAGAGGGCTGAGGCGCGGCCTGATGGTATGCCGGGACCTCTTTTGTCTGCTGGGGCGCGGTCCATTGCGCCGAAGTGGACAACGCGAGCAGAAAAATAAAGGCAAAGATGGGAAGTCTTTTCATAAATTGTTCCACCACTTTATTCTACCCTGATTGCCAGGGTACTTTTGTTACCAAATTTCCGCCGGTATACTGCTTTTTATCGCCAAACTATGTAAGCTGGTGGGATGGCAGACCTTCAGCCCACTCCGGAGACTGTAGCTTAGCCAATGACCGGCAGAGAAAAAAGATTCATCCTGGTTTTCTTTGTTCTTTTATCCTTTCTTGCCGTCAGCGCCGTTGTCTCACAGCGCAGCACCCGCAAATTAATTGAAAATGGAAGATTGGTTTCCCATACGCAGGAAGTGCTGGGGAGCCTGGATGAGATCTATGCGACGCTGACCGAATCCGAATCCGGACAGCGGGGATACCTGCTCACCGGCGATGAAATTTATCTCGCCCACTACCACCACGACATCGATCTTCTTCCACGGCAGTTGGACAAAATACAGAAGCTCACCGCCGACAATCCACTGCAGCAGCAGCGGGTGGCGCTTTTAAGGAAAGAAGTGAATGCCCGCGTCGAGAGTTTGCAGGATGTGGTGAAGGTGGCCAACACGCGTGGCTTTCGGAGCGCCAGCCGCCGCATCCATACCAATCACGGCTACGAATTGATGCTGGGCGTGAGTGAAACCATCACTGAAATGAAGAATGAGGAGGAGCGGCTCCTGGGAATTCGCGACCGCGAGTCCAGGCAACATGCCTCGCGTACGTTGTTCACGTTTGCCGCCGTAAGTCTGTTGACCCTCGCCCTGGGGGTGGGAATCTATGTTCTGTTGTATCGCTATCTCGCCTTCCAATCCGCCACCACCGAAGAGCTGCGCCGGAAAGAGGCAGACCTGCGCGTAGGCCACGAACGCATGGAGCTTGCCCAGCATGCCTCCAATTCATCGGTCTTCGAATGGGACGTCGCGCGGAACACAATCTCCTGGTTTGGAGAGACGGAAAATCTCTATGGACTCTCTCCCGCACAGCTCTCCTCTTATGACGATTGGCTGCGGAGCCTGCATCTGGATGACCGGGAGAGAGTGAATGCGGAGCTGCAGGGGATACTCAAGAACGGAGATCCTTTTGCCGGGGAATTTCGCGTGATATGGCCGGACGGCTCGGAACGCTGGATTGCGGGAGCGGGAAAGCTCTTTCAAGCCGACGAACAACCGGCGCGCCTGCTGGGAATCCATCTGGACATTACTGCGAGAAAGCAGGGCGAGAGCGCGCTGCAACATTCCGAGCGCCTGGCGGCAACCGGACGCCTCGCCGCCTCCATCGCGCACGAGATCAACAATCCTCTGGAAGCGGTCAACAACCTGCTTTACCTGCTGGGCTCCAGCGAATCGCTGGACGATCATTGCCGCAAATTCACGCAAATGGCGCAGGAAGAGTTGAAGCGCATTACTCATATCGTCCGGCAAACGCTCGGATTTTATCGTGAGGCGGCCAGCCCCGTCCCGCTCAGGATTTCCGAGGTAGTGCGCACGGTCTTCGATCTTCTGGAGCGCTCAATTCAGAAAAAGAGGATCCGTATTGAGACAGATTTTGAGCGGGAAATCGGTATTGAAGCATTTCCCGGCGAGATGCGCCAGGTC
>CAYTQA010000432.1:0-2406 GCA_964439495.1 uncultured Terriglobales bacterium
GCATTCTGCAGCCGCCGTTTTACGATCCCCACATGGATGATGCCGTCAATTATGGCGATTCCGGGGGCGTGATCGGGCACGAACTCACCCACGGGTTCGACGATGAAGGCAGCCAGTTCGATGCAAAGGGAAATCTGGAAGACTGGTGGACGGCGGCGGACAAAAAAGAGTTTGAACAACGCACGGCATGCGTGGCGGATGAGTACGATCACTTCATCGCGACGGATGATGTCCACGTGAACGGCAAGCTCACGCTGGGGGAAAACGTCGCCGATCTGGGAGGTCTGAAGCTGGCCTTCATGGCTTACCTTGCCCGGGACGCAAGCGCAAACAAGGATTCTCCGGGGGCTGACGGCTTCACGCCCGAGCAGCGCTTCTTCATCAGTTACGGGCAGGGGTGGTGTGAAAACTATACCGACCAGGCGCTCCGCTTGCTGGCCCAAACCAATCCCCATGCCCCAACCAAGTACCGCGTGAACGGCGTGGTGGTGAATTTACCGGAGTTCCAGAAGGCGTTTTCCTGCAAGACGGGAACCCCCATGGCGCCGGCGAAGCGATGCGAGGTCTGGTAGTCGCGGGCGCGGAGGGTGGAACCAACCCGCTCGCGCCGGGTTTCTTCTAAATACGAGGCCATCAGGGCCGAACAAACTATGCATTCCATTGTGATCTGGATCATTCGGGGATTCGTTGCTGCCGTCCTGTTGCTGGTGGCAATCGCGGCGCTCCGGGGCAGGCTCGGCCATCATTATCAGCTTCACTTCGGGCGGGAAGAACGCCGCGAGCGGTTGTTTCTCGCTTCGCTCGCCTTCCTGGTGACGATGCTGGCGCTGCGTGGGATTACCTGGTCAATTCATAACCATATCGGCCCCTTCCATGATGTGCACGGCAAGAGCGGGTTCCATCTACATCACATGGTTTGGGGCATTCTGCTGTTGCTGGTCCTGGGATATCTGTGGCTGATGCAGATCGGGACCGGGATGAACGGGGCTTCGCAAAGGGCTTCCGTGCTTATGGCGGTGCTGTACGGCCTGGCTTCCGCGCTTACGCTTGATGAATTCGCCCTCTGGCTGCGCTTTCAGGATGTGTATTGGCTGCCGCAAGGCCGTGAGAGCATTGAGGCCTCTATGATGTTCATCGCGGTGCTCAGCATCAGCGCCTTTGGCGGACGATTCTTTCATTCCATGGCCAGCGACGTTCTGAGCTTTGGATAAAGGCGCGGTCTCTAACATCCACGAATGCTCTAACCCGCACATTCTCAGGTTAGGAGGCCTTCAGGTGGCTCAACCCAGGCCGCAAGGTCCTCTTCCTCGATAAACCACTCTCCAGTCTTCCCGTTGTATGTAAACAACCACCGGGAAAGAATGTCCCTGCCAATTAGACATTGAACAGGTTCCTCAGGCAGCTCGCAACAGAGGACTTGGATGACCTCTATGGTTGATATTTTATAGCGAGGAAACTGTAACGAGGCGACATGCGCACCAACTCTGTCTCTGCCGCCTGCGCGAGATATTGTTACGTGATCAACCAAAGGCAACCCGACCTTTTGAATGGCTTCTGGTGTCAAAACTGTACGACTAGCGCCTGTATCAATGAGTGCTGGCATCCGCGAGAATTGCAGCGAACTTTGATCCGCGGCCGCAGCCAACCGAAGTTTGCCTGGGCCGCGTACAATTGGCGGTCCTACCTCAATTTCAAGTCGAGGACCAAACCTCTCAAGATCTTTTGGATTGGGATGAGGTGGGAATCGATGTTTGGCCACAATCAGAACACTACAAATACCGGTTCTTGTGCGACGATGCGCTTGACGAGAAAATCCGCGTCAACACCATATTTCTCTACGCCGGCACGATATGCTTTGTGAAAGTCGGGGAAAAATCCGAGAGGAGCAGTACTTTTTATGACAACAAACTCGCCGCGATGCTTTTGGAGCCATTCGAGCTTGTGGTTTTCATAGAATGCAGTCTCGACACTGAGACGGGCTGGAGGAGCTGTGGCCATATTTCCCTCCGACTTAAGATGCTAACGAATCAAGACTTGCAAATTTGGCGATACTAAACCAAAACCAGTCAATCAAATATATTTTATAAAGTCAAACTAATTTGGGCCTAGATCTCCCTCATATGCTGAATTAAAACAGAGTTCTCAATGTTCGCTGGTTACTGTTTCACGACCGTCTTTCTGGTCCGTCGGCCAGCCGTTTTTCTGGCGGAGGTTGACGATGCCGTCTCCGCGCCCGCCTCTTGCTTCATCTGGTCGATGGTGGCAAATAACTCATTGCCGTCCTTGATTTCAACGAATGGCGTGGGGCCGCTGGAAACCACGTAAACAGTTGGGGTGTGATCGATGCCGACGCGCTGTCCGAGAGCGGAGTCGGCCTTCACCTGAGCAGCGAACTTGCCTAGCGGA
>CAYTQA010000433.1:0-805 GCA_964439495.1 uncultured Terriglobales bacterium
ACCGCGAAGCCGCCCTGGCCAGCGAACTCACCAAAATGTTCGAATCCGTCAAACGCTCTACCCTCTCCCAGCTGCTCGCCCAGGCCGAACAGGGCAAACTCAAGGGCGAATATATTGTCGTGATCGCGGGGAAGGATACAAAGCAGGGCAAGAGGGTGGAGGAAGAAGAAGAGGACGGTGAAGAAGAGTAGCTCTGTTACAACAAAGAAGTTCGCAGAAACGTAAATCGTATAAATAGGAGGACAAAAGCGCACAGAAACGAGTACGGTAAAGGAGGAAGAACATGAGCATGCAGGAATTTGAGTATAAAGAGCAAGCAACGCAGGAGCCGAGTGAGTACCAGGGCAGCTATGTGGGCAGCTACGAGATGGAGCAGCAGAAGATTCAGCCTCGCGGGAGACAGGGGCAGGGGAGCGCTTTGCATATTGTAGCGATAGTACTCTCTTCGATAGGGTTTGGCTTCTCAGTTGTCGGGGTAGTCGGGTCAGCCCTGGTTTTGGTGAACGCGCACGCTGTGCAGGGTTTGCTGGAGTTCCGGGAACTGGTCGCGGGCGGAGTGCTCGGGCTGGTCAGTTCTATCCTGGCCCTGCTGGTCTTCGCGGCTATTTTTGTGGTCGCGCTTGTTTTGCTGGCGCGAAGAATGGCTTTGAGAAGAGGCCTTGGAAGTACTTCTCTGCGCCGCAAGAACATGGGAAATCGCGGCTGGTTATGAGTCGCTCCCGAGTTTCCTGAATTGGGGAAGAAGGCCTGAATGGAGCGACGAACCCTTGCGCGCGTCGTCGTTGGGGGGGACACAAAAGGCAAA
>CAYTQA010000433.1:815-2381 GCA_964439495.1 uncultured Terriglobales bacterium
TGGGCGTGTCTTTTCATTCGCTCCCCTTCCCCCCCCCCCCCCCCACCTCCGCGCGCAAGGCTTCGTCGCTCCATTCAGGTCTCGCTCAAACCGCCAGTTTGCTTATTTCCCTGGTTTGGAAAACTCAGACGCGGCTCATGTTTAGAATTAGATTCCCATAATGTCGACCAGTTCCTGGACAGCGGCGGCGGATTTCTTCAGCGCGTTCTGTTCGGAGTCGGTCAATTCGACTTCGATGATCTCCTCCAGACCTTTGGCGCCGAGTTTGACAGGGACGCCGATGTAGAGGTTGTTGATGCCGTATTCGCCCTGGAGGTAGACAGTGGCGGGCACGATCATCTTTTTATCGAGCAAAATAGAATCGATCATTTGCAGGACCGAGGCGGAGGGTGCGAAGTAAGCGCTGCCAGTGCCGAGCAGTTTGACGATCTCGGCGCCGCCGTCGCGGGCGCGCTGGACGATCTGCTCGATGCGCTCGGCGGAGATCAATTTCGAGATTGGTACTCCGGCAACGGTGCACATGCGCGCCAGGGGCACCATGGTATCGCCGTGGCCGCCCAGCACGTAGGCCTGGACATCGCGCACGGAGGCGCCGACTTCCTGGGCAATGAACGTGCGGAAGCGCGCGGTGTCGAGTACGCCGGCCATACCGATCAGGCGCTCGCGGGGGAAGCCGCTGATCTTCAGCGCCAGTTGGGCCATGGCGTCCAGTGGATTGGAGACCATGATGATGATGGCATTGGGTGAGTGCTTGACTACCTGCTGCGTTACCTCGGTGATGATCTCCTGGTTTTTCTTCAACAGGTCGTCGCGTGACATCCCCGGTTTGCGGGGGAAGCCGGAGGTAATCACCACGATATCCGAATCCGTGGTGTCCGCGTAATCGTTGGTGCCAGTGACCAGGGTATCATAGCCCAGCACCGGCCCTGCCTCCAGTATGTCCAATGCCTTGCCCTGTGGCATGTTTGGTACGATATCGTACATCACTACATCAGCGTAGTCGCGCTCGGCCAGGCGCTGCACGAGCGTGCTGCCCACGAACCCCGCCCCAATCACAGTAATCTTACTGCGCATAAATAGATCCTCTCTTTCAATGTATGGAGATGGAGACGAAGAGTATTCGTCGTGGAATGTTTTAGATCATCCTTCTTTTATTGTAATACCTGGCTCTCTTTTATAGCAACCGCGGGAGGCGTTGCTTTGTTGTGGTTCGTTCGTTTCTTATTGTGTAGATGGCCTGCTTATTCAAAAAGGGCGGAACTGGTCCGCTTGACATAATGGAGACAACGGTGAACTTTCTAACCACGCCTGGGAAGCGCCTCTTTCTGACCGGAGATGAGGCGGTGGCGCGCGCGGCCCTGGAGGTCGGGGTGGATGTGGCGACCGGCTATCCGGGTAATCCCAGCACGAAGACGATTACTGCCCTGTTGCCGCTGGCGCGGGAGCAGCAGATGACGGTTGAATGGAGTGTTAACGAGAAGGTGGCGCTGGAGGTGGCGGCGGGCGCGGCCTGGGCAGGCAAACGCGCGCTCGTGACGATGAAAATGTCGGGCGTGAATGTGATGG
>CAYTQA010000434.1:0-2371 GCA_964439495.1 uncultured Terriglobales bacterium
CCACGTTGTCATATCTCTTGGTGGGAAACATGTGCCCGTTGAATTCGGTATTCAGGTAAAGCGGATGGTTGGGCGGCTGAAGCGGAAACCCGAAATCGTTGCGCGTATAAACGTCTTCCAGAAGCTCCGAGTTCTCCAGGTAGCGGATGCCGCCCGTCTGCCGGGAGTCGTCGAGCTGATGCGCCAGGGCATTGGTGCGGGTATATAAATCATGATTGTCTTGAGACTCGTTGATGCGGACCCCCCAAAGGACGATCGAGGGATGGTTCCAGTCGCGCCGGACCATCTCTCCCACATTGCGGACCGCGAGGTCCTGCCATGCCTGGTCGCCGATGTTCTGCCATCCGGGGATTTCTTCCAGCACCAGCAGGCCCACTTCGTCACAGCAGTCAAGAAAATGCGGCGACTGCGGATAATGCGAGGTGCGCACGATATTGCACTTCAGCTCTTTTCGCAAAATTAGCGCGTCCTGCCGCTGCACCCGCGCGGGCATGGCCCCTCCAACGTAAGGAAAGGTCTGGTGCCGGTTCAGGCCGCGCAGCTTCACCACCCTGCCATTCAGTTTGAATCCCTCGGGCGTGAAACGCGCCTCGCGGAAGCCGATTCGGACCTGATACTCATCCACAAGCTTGCCTTTTTCATGCAACTGGGCGACCACGTGGTACAGCTTCGGGTTCTCCAGCTCCCACAACTCAATGCTCTTCAAACCGTCCAGCGAGAGGAGGTGCGGGCCGCCCTCCATCGGCAGGTCGATTCTTTGCTCTTTTGTTGCAATTACCTGGTCGCCGTCGCGGAGTTCCACTTTCAGCAGGAGATTTTTTACGGCGTGCTCCGCCGGACGGCCCAAAAAGCACTGGACATCCAGCTTGCGGCCATCGGATAACACGTTCACCGGCTTGGCAAAGACATTCTCGAAGTAAGTGTCGGCGACCGCGCGCAGCGTCACCTCGCGGTAAATGCCTCCGAAGGTCAGGTAATCGATATTTTTTCCGAATGGAGGGATGTCCGCCCGTTCGGTGGAGTCCACCTGGACCGCCAGCACATTGTCACCACTCCAATTCACGGCCTTGGTAAGTTCAAAGGAGAAAGGCGTATATCCGCCCTTATATTCCCCCAGGAGCTGGCCATTCAGGGTGACGGTTGCGGCGGTCATCACGCCGGCAAAATCGACGAAGATGCGGCGGCCGCGCAGCTCCTGAGGCAGGCGAAAGTGTCTGCGATAGATGGAGACAAACTGGAAATCCTTTTCATCGAAGCTGTGCCAGGGAAAAACTTTATTGGCATGGGGAATGGTGACCGTCTCGAACTTACTGTCGTCAAAGTCGGGCCGTTCAGCGCCGGGAACGTTTTTACCCCCATAACGCCAATCGCGGTTCAAGGAAAGGATGGTCCGGCCAGAGGGTTCCAGCCGCTCAGCGGCTTCAAGTTCGGTGATCAAGCCTGTTTCGGGCAGCTTGCCCAGTAATCCCAAACCGCTCAGCCCCGCAACCGCCGTAACAATAAAATTTCTCCGATCCAAAGGACCCTCCCCAATGCAGTAGATGCGTATCGCACGGAGTATATCGCATCGAGACATTTTCGCAATCATTCAGTCTGGGGAAGGTTGAAGCCGGGCTTAATCAGGCGGTCAGTTCATCTGCAAGTGCGCTCGCATATACCGACAGATCACGAAAAACGCGGGCCTGAAAGAAGGCCGATCGTAAAGGAACATCGAGGAAGACCGCATCCTTGGCTCTAACGCTTCTTACGCGTTTTTCGCGCGCTTGTTTGCGTGCCATTCAGTCTCGCGTGGCGGCCCCGTTTGGATTTAGAACGATTGTGCTCTGCGAGATCCTCTTGCGCCAGAGTCACAAGCCGGCGAGTGCGCGCAGCCGAAACTCCAAGCACTTCCGCCGTCCGCTCTGCCGTTGCGAAAGCGCTAGTGATTCTCTCAGGGGCCATATTCGACTTCAGTATGACAGTAAAATTCAGATTTCAATATATTTAATGCGGACATGAAATCAGCGGGTACTGGGAGAGCCGCATGAACAAGAACATTTTCGATTGTTGAGATTTTGGCGTTAAAGTGTCCCGCAATCGCATTTGCGAGCCCTGAGACGCGCCACCGAAAAGTGACGCTGGAGTGCCAGCATTGATTTTTGGAAGCCTTGGTCATTTCGCTGGCTGCTGTTAGTGGCAAGAAGGCACTAGATATCCTTCGCTCGGTGGCATGTCGGGCTTCAGCCGAACGACAGCAAAGCCGTGACCTACTGCGCATTCCTCGCCTTCCGTCACATCAATGCGAATAAAGGCATCATTACCGTTCACGTCCTTTACTCGCTCGACAACGTACTGATGCTGTGTTGTGCATCCCGCGCTCAGAAGAATGACA
>CAYTQA010000435.1:0-2337 GCA_964439495.1 uncultured Terriglobales bacterium
CGCGGCCTGGGGTTCGGTCATCGGCAGCGCACTGCAATTCCTGATGCAATTGCCCGTCGTCCTTCGACTCATAAAAAAGCTGAAATTAGTTTTTGGAATTTCCAATCCCAATGTCAGGACCGTTTTAAGAAGTTTTTTGCCGGTATTCGTCAGCCGGGGAATCGTACAGCTCAGCGCATTTATTGACGCCTTTCTGGCGAGTTTTTTGCCCACCGGCTCTCTTGCGGCGCTCACCTACGCGCAGACGCTTTATCTGCTCCCCGTCAGCCTTTTTGGCATGTCGATTTCGGTCGCCGAGCTGCCCGCCATGTCGAGCGCTCTCGGCGACGAGCAGGAGATCGCAGCGACTCTACGCGAGCGCATACAATCCAGCACGCGCCGCATCGGCTACTTTGTTGTTCCTTCCGCCATAGCTTTTCTCGCGCTGGGAGATGTTGTGGCGGCTACCATTTATCAGACAGGCAGGTTCCATCGGGCGGACGCGGTCTACGTCTGGAGCATTCTGGCGGGGTCAGCCGTGGGTCTGGTGGCTTCCACTGTGGGGCGGCTTTATTCCTCGGCCTACTATGCGCTGCGCGATACCCGTTCTCCGATGAAATTTGCGATCATCCGAGTGATCCTGACCACGGGCCTGGGATATTTCTGCGCGCTGCCATTACCCAAGTGGATCGGAATCGATCCACGCTGGGGAGTGGCCGGGCTGACCGCCTCAGCGGGGCTGGCTGGCTGGATCGAGTTTCTTCTGCTGCGCCGTGGAATGAACCGCCGCATCGGAGAAGTGCCGTTTCCATCCAGCTATTTTGCCAAGCTCTGGATTTCATCCGCGCTGGCCGCCGCAGTGTCCTGGGGAATAAAGATCGGATTGCATCCCGCGCGTCCGCTGATCGCCGGCGTATTGATCCTTGTGCCTTATGGCCTGGTATATTTGGGCGCTACTTCCCTTTTCGGCATTAACCAGGCTTCTTCTCTGTTGAAGCGGTTCTCGCGGCTTCGTTAGCGGTCTTCGCCGAAAGCTGCTACTGGCCGTGCTCCTCTAAAAACCGTTCCGCCTCGAGTGCGGCCATACATCCCGTACCGGCGGCCGAGATCGCCTGACGATAACGGCGGTCCTGGACGTCGCCGCAGGCATACACTCCCGGCACTTTTGTGAACACGTAATTGTGGGTGATGAGATATCCGTCTTTGTCGGTCTCAAGCTGCCCATTAAGCCATTTCGCGTTGGGTTCGTGCCCAATGCCCAGGAACATGGCTGCGGTGGGCAGGAAGCTCCTCTCGCCGGTCACCACATTGCGGATGGTCAGGCCGGTTACTTCCTTCTTCTCCACATCATGCACCTCCTCCACAATCGTATCGGGGAGGAATTGGATCCTGTCGTTCGAACGGGCGCGTTCCAGCATGATCTTCGAGGCGCGAAATTTTTGGCTGCGGTGCAGGATCGTGACCTTGGTGGCAAACCGCGTCAGGAACAGCGCCTCTTCCATGGCGGAATCTCCGCCGCCGATGACCACGATCTCTTTCCCGCTGAAAAAAAATCCATCACAGGTGGCGCAGGAAGAGACCCCGTGTCCAATCAGGGCCTTTTCGCTGGGCAAATCCAGCCATCTCGCCGATGCTCCACTGGCGATGATCAACGTCTGGGTTTTGATCTCCCGTCCGCCTAAATCCAGCGTGAAAGGACGCCGGCGCAGGTCCGCGTTCACGATGTGCCCCATATGGTACTCGGCGCCGAAGCGGGCCGCCTGTTGTTTCATGTTCTCGATCAGCTCCGGGCCCTGAATGCCGTGCACAAATCCCGGAAAGTTTTCCACGAGCGTTGTAATGCTAAGCTGCCCTCCCGGTTCATGCCCTTCAAGCACGAGCGGCTTCAGGTTCGCGCGCGCGGCATAAATAGCAGCGGTAAGTCCGGAGCAACCGGAGCCAATGATCAAAAGTTTCCGTACGGATGTATCCATGGTTTCTTGCGTCTGTCCCAGGCTTTAGATTCGATAGCGGAGTAAAAGATTCTTTGCTGATTGTATCTTGCCTTGCATCCTCGCACTTTGCGAAGAGGTCATTTGCGATGGACGCCCGCGCCTGTTTTCTTTTTTGCCGGCCCCGCCGGGCCTTCATTTTCGCCAGCCAGCCATTTCAATTCGTTCCTCAACATCTTTTGCAATTCCAGATTTTTGCGATATCCAGCCAGGAGCGAGGAGGCCTTGGTGAACAGGAATTGATATTTCCCCTGCTCCACTTTTTCGCAACGCGCCAAGACCAGGCTCGATTTTCCAAACCGTTCGACCTTGATGCGCGAGGCTGGAGTGTCGGCGGCAATCAGGGCGGAGGGTTTCATCAGATTTG
>CAYTQA010000436.1:0-2313 GCA_964439495.1 uncultured Terriglobales bacterium
CTATCAGGCCATCGAATCGCCGCGCGGAGAGATGGGGTATTACGTTTGCAGCGATGGCACCGCCAAGCCGTACCGTGTGCACATGCGGGCGCCGTCGTATGTAAATCTCCAGGCGCTGGAGAAGATGTGCGTGGGCAGGCTGCTGGCGGACGTGGTTGCGGCCATCGGAAGCATTGACATTGTGTTGGGCGAAATCGACAGATAAAGAATTGGGTAGTGTTCTGGCTGGAATTGCTTTTGGAATCGAAGACTGTAGCGAATGAACGACTCGCGGATTTGTTAAAGGAAGCCGGAGAGCTTACCGCATTGTTTGCGGCTTCTCAACGCACGGCGCGCAGCAATAATTAAATGGCCCAATGGCAACATGGCCCGATGACAAAATGACTTTATGAAATTTTCCGAGCAACTTGAAACCAGGTTTCAGAAACTGACCACGCAGTATCCGGCGAAGCGGTCTGCGCTGATTCCCATGCTGCTCTATGCCCAGGATGAGTTCGGGTGTCTGACGGATGAGGTCATCCATGAAATCGGGCAGCGGCTCGATTTGACCGATCTGGAGGTGCGCAACGTAATCACCTATTACTCCATGCTGCGCACCAAGCCGGTAGGCAAATATCATGTGCAGGTCTGCACCAATATCTCCTGCATGTTGCGCGGCGCGGAAGAACTTCTCGAACATTGCAGCCAAAAGCTGGGGGTCGAGAACCGGCAGACCACGGCGGACGGCGCCTTTTCGCTGGAAGAGGTGGAATGCATCGGCGCGTGCAGTTGGGCGCCCGCGGTACAGGTAAACTATGACTTCCACCTGGACCTCACGCCGGACAAGATGGACCAGGTCTTGGACAGTTATCGGCAAAAAACGCGGCAATAACGGCGCGGGCAGCCGAATAAAGCGTTTCACCTTTGGGATTTTTACTCCGCCGTCCTAAGGGCAGGCGAGACCGGATTGCGGAGAAGAATAAATAGATGATCAAGACGATCGCAACCCCGACTCCACTGTATTCGCACCCTGACGAGGTGCGCGTGATTTCGCAGCGCTTTGGGAAAGGCGCCACCGAAATCAATCGGTATATCGAATTGGACGGCTACAAGGCGGCGCGCAAGGCGCTGGAGATGAAGCCGGACGACATCATTAATGAAGTCAAGATTTCCAACCTGCGCGGACGCGGCGGAGCGGGCTTTCCCACCGGCATGAAGTGGTCTTTTGTCCCGAAGCAATCGGACAAGCCCAAATACATCCTTGTGAATGGCGACGAATCCGAGCCCGGCACCTGCAAGGACCGTCTGATTGCGGAATACGATCCTCATTCCATCATCGAAGGCGTAATCATCGCCGGACTCGCGGTCCAGGCCGAACTGGGCTTCATCTATTTGCGCGGGGAATACCGTTATCTGATCGAGATCATGGAAAAGGCCGTGGCCGACGCCTACGCCAAGGGATTTCTCGGCAAAGGCATCTTCGGAAGCAATCGCCGCTTCGACGTCATTGTCCAGACCGGCGCCGGGGCTTACGAAGTCGGCGAGGAATCGGCCTTGATGGAATCGCTTGAAGGAAAGCGCGGCATCCCAAGGATTCGGCCTCCCTTCCCGGCGGTCGTCGGCCTCTATGGCGGCCCTACGGTGATCAACAATGTTGAGACGGTCGCCTCCGTCCCTCACATTATCCTCAAGGGCGGGCAGTGGTTTGCCGATTTCGGACCACCCAAGAACGGCGGCACTCGCCTCTTCTGTCTCAGCGGACATTTGAATAAGCCCGGCGTCTACGAGCTGCCCATGGGATACCCGCTGAAGAAGATGATTTACGACGTGGGAGGCGGCATCCCCAATGGAAGAAAGCTCAAGGCCGTCGTGCCCGGCGGATCTTCCACCTTTGTTCTGACCGGCGAAGAGGCCGAGTCCCTGAACATGGACTTCGATACCTTCCAGAAGCGCGGTGAATTTCTCGGCTCCGGCGGCGTCGTAGTGGTGGACGACCAGACCTGCATGGTGAAATTCGCGCTGCGCATCATGAAGTTTTATCAGCATGAAAGCTGCGGCTGGTGTATTCCCTGCCGCGAAGGCACAGACTGGCTTAAAAAGACGCTGGTGCGTTTTCATGCCGGCGCGGGGATGAAAAAAGACATCGACAACATGATTTATTTGAGCAAGAACATGCTGGGCCGGACCTTTTGTCCGCTGGGCGACGCCGCCGCCATCCCCACCATGTCCATTGTCGAAAAGTGGCGCGCGGAATTTGAAGAACACCTTGAAGGCAAACCATGTCCGTTTGAAAAAGCGGGCAGGCCAGAGATGGCCCTGGCATAAACCATTGGA
>CAYTQA010000437.1:0-2309 GCA_964439495.1 uncultured Terriglobales bacterium
TGGATTTCTTTCCGAACGGCGGATTGGTGAGCACCACCTCGTAATTTACCGAGGGTGGTTGCGCCAGGCTGTCCACCCCATCGCGAATGGGCGACTCGTCGCCGCCGATGCCGTGCAGGTAGAGGTTCATTACGCATAGGCGGGCGACCGCCGATACCAATTCACTGCCGGAGAGCGCTTCGTAACGCAGGTGCCGTTTTTGCGCTTTGTCCAAGGTGTGTTTCTTCTGGTCGCTAAGAAAGCGGTGGGCTGAAAGCAGGAAGCCGCCGGTTCCAGCCGCCGGATCGTTGATGGCCTCGCCCGGCTTGGGGCGGACCACGTCCACAATGGCATCGATCAACGCGCGGGGAGTGAAGTACTGTCCCGCGCCGCCCTTCACGTCTTCGGCGTTCTTCTGCAAAAGGCCTTCATAGGCGTCGCCCTTCACATCGGCCTCGATGCTCATCCACTGCTCGCGCCCGATCAGGTCCGTGACCAGGCGCTTGAGCTTGGCGGGATCCTGGATTTTGTTCTGCGCCTTGCGGAAGATCACGCCAAGCATGCCCTTCTGCTTGCCGAGTTCGGTTAGGATGTGGCGATAGTGGTTCTCCAGCGCATCGCCATCGAGGCGCTCCAGGCTGGGCCAATCGAGGTCCTTGGGGATGCTGCGCGGCTGTTTGAAGGGCGGCTTGGTGCGCTCGTCCGCCATTTTGAGGAAGAGCAGGAACGTAAGCTGCTCGACGTAATCTCCATAGGAGAGGCCGTCATCGCGCAGGATGTTGCAGTAGTTCCAGAGTTTTTGGACGATAGCGTTGCTGGTCATGCGATAAACGATTATCCCTGCGCCTAAATGGCGCGCCACAGGTCAATATTTATTCCAGCGCCCAAAGGGCGCGACAGAGGTTAGCCCAGCGCGCGAGCGCTGGGTAGGATTGCGTTATAAAATGTGAAACCCCGGAGGGGTGACACATTGTCCCACACATTTGCCCAGAACGTAATTCATATTGTCTTCAGCACCAGGGAGCGGCGCAAGAGCATCCCCATGGAGCTCCAGCCACGAATGTGGGCGTATCTTGCAGGCATTTGCAAAAAGGAAGCCGTCCTGGTGCATGCGATTGGCGGCATGGAGGACCACGTCCATTGCCTTATTCAACTGCCTCCCACGCTTGATTTAGCGAAGGCGGTCCTGCTGATGAAGGCGAATTCCTCGAAGTGGATGAACGGCATGGAGCGGAAGTTCGGATGGCAAAAGGGATACGGCGCCTTCAGCGTGAGCGCCTCGAATGTGCCGGTCGTGGTCCGATACATCCAAAATCAGGAAAGCCATCACAGAAAGATGAGTTTCGACGATGAGTTTGTCGTCCTGTTGAAAAAGCATGGCGTGGAATTCGATATGAAATATGTGTTCGGTTAGTGTCGCGCCTCTGGCGCTTTGGGATTATCTCTACTCTACCCAGCGCTCACGCGCTGGGCTAACCTCTGTCGCGCCTTCGGCGCTGCATTTCCGTGGCTGACACGCTGATCTCAATCCTCTGCGGCAACTGCAATCTTCGTCTTATTGCTTCGCTTTGGTTGCCGGTTTGTGCGCTCGCGCTCGGTGCGAATCCGCTCCAGCAGCACTGAAGCGGGCTCGTCGTTGGGGTCCTGCGGGACGAGTTTGCCGGAGAATGCACTTTTCAGGATTGATTGGTGTAGCCTTTGACTCATCTTTCTGCAATTTTCCAGCCCTTCAAGTTGGTAATCAATTAGCGAGCATATTTTCCCCCAGGCCGCAACTATTCGAGCCTGCTCTGCCTCTGGGGGAATTGGGACGGGTAATTGTTCCATGAGTTCCAAAGGAAGGTGCTGAATTGTTGTTTCTGATCGCCGCGGTATAAGACTCCCAGACGGCACAAAATGAGCGAAATATAATTGTAAGTAATATGGGCTAATTAGATTTCCGAAACAACGGATTCGATGAAGCGCCTTTTGATATTTGTACTTGCCGGATGTACCCGTATAAACGGCGGCCCTCCCAGCCTCTCCTCCTTCACAAACAAGTAAATCGCCATGATTTACAGCGAATCTATCTAATTCGCTCTTTTTGAAGCCCATCATTTTGATGTCAATTTCTTTAATTTGTCCCCATTGTATATTTTCGTTTCTCAAATAGGAGAATTGAACTAAATCAGCGCAAAAAGCTGCTTTCGAAAGCATTTTGCCAAGCTTGACTTCAGAAATGGATTCAAGTGTGGCCCATGCCCAGCCCTCCGGCAATGAAGGCAAAGTCGATGTATCAGGCGCAACGGGTTCTTTGTACTTTTTCTTCCAATCATCATTCTTGGAGGGTT
>CAYTQA010000438.1:0-2292 GCA_964439495.1 uncultured Terriglobales bacterium
AAGCTGGGCATGGCGCATCCCATGGGACCGCTCACGCTGGCCGACTTCATCGGCCTGGATGTGTGCCTTGATATCATGCGCGTGCTGCACGATGGGCTGGGCGATCCCAAGTATAGGCCCTGCCCGCTGCTGGTCCGGATGGTCGATGCCGGCTGGCTGGGCCGGAAGAGTGGAAGAGGATTTTATAAATACTGATGTTCTTCGAAGAAGGATTTCCTGCGGAGACACCCGTTCGACTGCGCTCGGGGCAGGTAACGCCACAGAGAAAGAACAATCAATTCACGCTTTGTCATCAGAGCGAGCACACGGTGCGAGCGAAGGCCCCCCGAGAGCGCAAATGGCATGGATACGGTTACAGGCTTTTCAACGATGATTGCGCACATTCTGTTCGCCATAGGGGTTCCTCGTCGCTGCGCTTTTCGGAATGACCGTTGGGCGTGGTCGAAAAGCCTTGAAGCTGCATGTAGGAACGAACATTCCCTGGGTCCTTCGCTTGCGCTTGCGCTTGGCTCGCCAGC
The DNA here is from genome assembly GCA_964439495.1 of uncultured Terriglobales bacterium. Lineage (GTDB taxonomy): Bacteria > Acidobacteriota > Terriglobia > Terriglobales > Acidobacteriaceae > CAYTQA01. Next base: position 519 of record CAYTQA010000438.1, read on the forward strand.
TCGCCTCGCGCAGCGCTCTGGATGACTGAGATAACTGGGAGGATTTGAAATGATAAGAAGAGGCGCTCTGTGTCTCTGCGTCTCTGTGGTGAAACGCTGAGTTATTTTGCATGTTAACCAAATAGTTACTCCCTTATCCACAATGTAAAGAGCTATGCTGCAAGCACCATGGTGCGTTTGACGGTGCTGGCGAGCGGGTCGAAGGGCAACAGCGCGGTAATCTCCAGCGCGGGAACGAGCATTCTGGTGGATGCCGGGCTCTCCTGCCGTGAGACCTTGCGCCGCATGCACGCCGCCGGAGAGGACCCGCATGGGGTGAAGGCCATAGTGATTACCCATGAGCACCAGGACCACGTGAATGGGTTGCCGGTGCTGGCGCGCAAATTAAAGATACCGGTTTATATGACCCCGGCAACGCATGATGCCTGGGCGCGCTGGGTGCGCGGCCCCGCAGGGAAACAGGGCGCGATGTTCCCCGAAGACGATAAGGCCCAGCTCGATTGTCTGGAAAATTTCCATTCAGGGCAGGGCTTCCAGATCGGCGATATTGCCGTGATGCCTTTTACCATCCCTCATGACGCCGCCGATCCGGTAGGCTTCGTCTTTCAGATCGATGGAGTGCGCATCGGGATGGTGACTGATCTGGGCTATATCCCGGCGAATGTTAGCATGCACCTGCGCGGCTGCGATGGGCTGATGGTCGAGTCCAATCACGACCTGGAGATGCTAAGGGGAGGGCCCTATCCCTGGTCGGTAAAACAGAGGGTCATGTCCCGGGTGGGGCATTTATCCAACGAAGCCCTCGCGGAATTCTTCGTAAAAGATTATGATGGCAGTGCGGCCTTTCTCATGCTGGCCCATCTTTCCGAGTGCAATAATCATCCGGAGGTGGCCAGGGAATCGGCCGAGCGCGCCCTCGGTCCGAGAGGGAAGCTGCTGGGGAACCGGGTGCTGCTTGCCCTGCAATCGGAACCAACGGAGTCGATTTGGCTGTAATGTCTGAGCATTGTGTGGATCAGGTGGTGGGCGATATCCTCGCCGGCTGGCGATACGATATCTCCGGCATCACGCCGAAGATGCGCGTCGACTATGAAGACCATTTCCGCGCCTGCCCTCATTGCCGCAGCCGCCAGCGCCTGCATCGCACCATTGATATTGGTTTGATTGCCGTGGCCACTATCTCAGCCATGGCGTTTCTTATGGCCTTTGGCGCCATCCGCCACTTCGACCCGCATCATGCCCGCCTTCTGGAATTGGCTGCGCTGGGGGGCTTTGTCTTCTCTACCATGATGTGGCTGATCGTGGCGATTTCCACGCCGGCTCCAGTGGTGATTACCGATGTGGCCAAAATCGGGGCGCGACGTTTACATGATCGCCTGCCCGCCGAAATTCGCGACCGCCTGCCCGAAGAGCTGGTCAAAAACCTCTAGCCTGAACTGAATCACCAGACAGCTCACCTTCAGTGCCTCTGTGACGAGTGTCTCTGTGACTATGCTGGAATCTAAATCTGCAATCCGCCGATCAGCTCTTTAATATCCTTTATGCGGTGCTCGATACACCAGCTTTTCAGGGTGTCCACGATGCGCTCGGTGGCGCATGGATCGAAGTAGCTGGCGGTGCCAACCTCCACCGCCGCGGCCCCGGCCAGCATGAATTCAATGACATCGGAGGCGGTCGTGATCCCGCCCATGCCGATGACCGGCACGCTGACCGCGTGGGAGGCCTCGTAGACCATGCGCAATGCAATCGGCTTGATGGCCGGCCCGGAGAGTCC
>CAYTQA010000439.1:0-2284 GCA_964439495.1 uncultured Terriglobales bacterium
CCTCATGCGAGCCAATGATGCTGGCCTTGGAGTTGGCGCTGAAGGGGAACTTGCCCACCTTGATGTTCAGTCCCTTGCCCTTGGCCGCCGCTTCGGTAAGCCCCACGCTGGCGATCTGGGGATCGCAGTAAGTTGCCCCCGGAATCAGGTTGCGCCTAACCGGCTTGGCAAACTTCCCGGCGATTTTCGCGGCCACCACCATCCCCTGCATCGCGCCCACATGGGCGAGTTGCGGCATGCCGACCACGATATCGCCGATGGCGTAAATGTTGGGTTCGACGGTCTGCATCCATTCATCGGTGGGGATATAGCCGCGATCGGCCTTGATTTTGGTCTTTTCCAGGCCAATGTTGTCGGTGCGCGGGGCCCTTCCAATGGCGATCAGCACCTTCTCCGCTTCCTGCTTCGTCTGCTTGCCATCCGAAGTGGTGAAGGTGACGGAGACGCCGTCCTTGGTCTTATCAACCTTCTCCACCTTGGCGCTGACATGGCAATTGATGCCGCGTTTTTTGTAGACCCGCAGCAACTCCTTGCTTACGTCCTCATCTTCCGCGGGCACCACGCGCGACAGCGCCTCGATGATGGTGACGTCGGAGCCAAAGGACTTATAAATGGAGGCAAACTCCACCCCCACGGCGCCGGAGCCGATTACGATGAGCGACTTGGGAATGTTGTTGATGCTGAGGATTTCGATATTGGTGAGGATGCGCGTATCGGGCTCCAGGCCGGGCAACATGCGCGCCTCGGAGCCGGTGGCGATGATCACATTCTTCGCCCCGATGGTGTTGTGCTCTCCGGCGGCGCCGCCGCCGCCCTCGGTAAATACCTCCACCTCGACGATACCATTTTTGGCGGGGCCCGTGAGGCGTCCGTAGCCCTGGACGACGTTCACCTTGTTCTTGCGCATGAGGAAATCGAGGCCCTTGGTATGCTTGGTGACGATTTTGTTTTTGCGAGCCTGAATGGCGGGCCAATTCAGCCTGGCGGACTCGACGCCCTCGATGCCAAACTCCTTGGCCGCCTTGATGTGGTCGTAGACCTCGGCATCGAAGAGCAGGCTCTTGGTGGGAATGCAGCCGACGTGCAGGCAGGTGCCGCCCAGCCTGTCGTCCTTCTCGATCAAGGCAACTTTCAGACCGTACTGGCCGGCGCGGATAGCGGCCGTATATCCGCCCGGACCGGCGCCGATAATCGCAACATCGTAGATTGTCTCTGGCAAATCAAACTCCCGTACTTAGATAGTGGATGCAATGCAATATGACAAAACATTAGATTGTATTCGACGCGGCGGGATTCAGGCGACATTTCATAAGAATAGGCGGATTTTAGGCGTTTCCCATGGTTGCCGCCCAAACAGCGCTGACGGCCGCCTCCCCCTGGTGTCAGGCAGCGCAAAGGCATATCCGCCTCGGAGTAGAGTACCAGTCCAGAGACATAGATCCAGAGCTTCAGCAAGCGCCAACTTGCGCCAGCAATCCTTTCCAAATAATATAAAAATACCCTGGTCAGTTTCCCTGGTTTCGAACGAAGTGTGAGCTAAACCTGCTGCCCTCCCGATCGCGCTAGCCGGCTGTCGCGGGCGTTCGCTTCAAGACTTATCACTAACAATGCGGGAGGATGTTGTGCAAACCGCCCATGGTTCTTCAGGCCGCAGATGCATTTTTCTGGTCGAGGACAATTACAAAGACCTCGTCCTCATGCGGTATGTCCTGGAAGAAACCGGGCTGATAGGGTGCGTCTTTGCCGCGAGGAGCGGGAAGGAAGCGATCGCTTATCTCAGCAACAAGTCCAGACAGGAAGAGTTTGGGGCGCCGGGAGTCATGTTTCTCGATATCAATCTTCCCGGGATGAGTGGACTTAGATTGCTGGAATGGGTGCGCGCCGACGCTCTTCTAAGAGACCTGCCGGTGGTGATATTTACCGACTCCGAGGACAAGAAAGACCATGAAAAGGCCTATTTTCTGGGAGCCACAAGCCTGAAGGTGAAGCCCATGGATTTTTCGGAGTTTACCAGCGCCTTCCGCGAGATGGTGGAGTACTGGTGCAAGGAATTGAATTTGAGGCCCGAGCGCAGGGGCACAAACCTTCCCGGGGCAACCGCCAGCTAAATTAAAGGTCCGCTATAAACAAAACCGCCCGGTATCACTACCAGGCGGTTTTACTCCGATTCAGGTTCGAAACTTTAATGGTTTAGACAACAGTTCTGCGGCCGGTGATCAGGTTGACGATTAACACGATCACGGCGGCGACCAGCAGCAGATGAATCAAGCCGCCAGCCACATGC
>CAYTQA010000440.1:0-2282 GCA_964439495.1 uncultured Terriglobales bacterium
CGAGGTCGATGGCATAGTTCCAGGTGGAGAGGCGCGTGAAGTGGCGGATGATCTCGATCTCGCTCACCTCGGGCATGAGTCCAAGGTCATTGCGGACGGAATCGCCCAGAAGTTGCTCGGGATCGACGTCGGGAACATCCAACGGCGGCAGCTTGTAGGCCTTTTTGCCGGTGGAAGACTTCTCGAAGATCAGCCCTTCGTTCTGGCTGACGTGCTGTCTGGTTTTTTTGATGCGGTCCCTGGGCACGCTCATCCCTGCACCGCCTGAACAGCGGCGTCAATTTGAGGTTTGGTATTCAACTCGGTGCAACACCAGAGCGCGGCATTGCCAAGCTCGGGATAAAACTTTTTAAGCGGAAAGCCGCCAATGATGGTCTTTTCCAGCAGCCGGTCATTGATGGCATGAGGGTCTTCCCCGGTCTGCAACACGAACTCGTTGAAACGCGGAGTGCCCTCAAAGAGCACCTTCGCCTTCCTTGAAAACTGGGTGGCCGCATAGCGCGCCTTGGCCAGGTTCTGTTTTGCGAGGTCCCTGAGCCCTTCGCGCCCGTAGATGGTCATATAAATGGTGGACATCAGCGCGACCAGGGCCTGGTTGGTGCAGATATTGGAGGTGGCCTTCTCGCGCCGGATGTGCTGCTCGCGGGTGGAGAGCGTGAGCACAAAACCGCGCTCGCCGTTTTTGTCCCGCGTTTCGCCGACCAGGCGTCCGGGCATTTGCCGCAGGTATTTTTCCTTGGTGGCGATCACCCCATCATAAGGTCCGCCAAAGCCCAGAGGAACGCCGAAGGATTGCGCTTCCAGCGAGACAATATCGGCCTCGGCCGGCGGCTTCACGATCCCCAGCGAGAGCGCCTCGGCGATGGAGACGATGAGCAGCGCGCCCTTCTTTTGCGCCATCTCGGCGCAGGCGGCCACATCTTCAATGCAGCCGAAGAAGTTGGGGGACTGGATCAGCAGCGCCGCGGTATCAGCGGTAAGGGCCTGCTCGAGTTCCTTGAAGTTGACGCGCCCATTTTCGCCATAGCCGACTTCGGTGACCGGCAGTCCGCGATGCCGCATGTAGGTGTGGACCACCTCGCGGTATTCAGGATGCACGGTGCGCGCCACCACCGAGTGCTGGCGTCCGGTGATGCGCATAGCCATGAGCAGGGCCTCGGCGGCGCCGGTACTGCCGTCGTACATGGAGGCGTTGGCAATCTCCATGCCCGTAAGTTCGCAGATCATGGTTTGAAATTCGAAGATCGCCTGCAGCGTGCCTTGCGAGATCTCCGCCTGGTAAGGCGTGTAGGAGGTAAGAAATTCTCCGCGCTGCACCAGCGCATCGATTACCACCGGACGGTAATGCTGGTAGGCCCCGGCGCCGAGAAAGATGGCATATCCGGCGGCGTTCTCTTTGCTGGACTGGCGGAAGAAATCGATGATCTCCGACTCCGCCATCTGCGGTGGAAGCTTCAGATCGCGATTCAGCCGGTATTCCGCGGGAATGCTCTGAAACAGCTCATCGATCGAACTGGCCCCGATGTCGCGCAGCATAAGCTCGCGGTCGCCGGGAGATTTAGGAAGATAACGCATGAAATCTATGGGTCCTCAAAAGCTTCGTTCGTGGCGCAATTTGTCGCCTCTCATTCGGGCCATGGCGCAGAGACGAATTCAGCTCTCCTCGGCGACAAACTTTTCATAATCCTCGGCAGAGAGCAGCTCCTTCACCTCTGCTGGATTGGCGAGCTTCACCTTCACCATCCAGGCCTTGTGCGCATTGGTATTGATGGCTTCCGGAGCGGAGGAAAGATCTTCATTCACCTCCGTCACCGTGCCTGAAACCGGCGCGAAGAGCTCGGAGACGGCCTTCACCGATTCTACAGTGCCAAAACTTTTGTGGGCGTTGATCTCGGCCCCAGGTTTGGGCAATTCGACAAAAACGATGTCGCCGAGGGATTCCTGGGCATGATCGGTGATGCCGATGGTCCCGGTATTGCCCTCGATTTTGATCCACTCATGCTCTTTGGTGTAACGGTACTCCGCGGGATAAGCCATTTGTCTCTTTATCTTTCAGCGTGAGATTTGTTTGTTGCATCCAGGCTGTCCATTAGAGGACCTTGCCGGGCGCTGGGATTCACTTCCTGGGACGCTTATAAAACGGCGTCGGAACGATTTGTGCTTTCACCTTCTGGCCGCGAATTTCCACCAGAAGGGTCCTGCCAATTTCAGAGTGTTCCGGGGGAACGTAGGCCAATGCAATGTTCTTTTTAAGGAACGGCGCGGGCGAACCGCTGGTTACA
>CAYTQA010000441.1:0-1140 GCA_964439495.1 uncultured Terriglobales bacterium
GTGCAGCTGCTCGCCGATGGCCTGCCCTTGCGCTTCCCGTCGCCGGTCCTCAATGAAGTACATGCAGGGAAAAGCGGGATCTTCAAAAATCTTCGTATTCCAGAACTCGTAATTTTTCTCCCATGTGCGCTCTTCCATGGAGCCGCGAATCATGGTTTGAAAAATGAGCTTGCCGCCGACCTTCTTCACCACTTTGTCGAGTGCATAAAGGGGATAACGCAGATGATAAAAGACCCCCATGAACAGCACATAGTCGAACTGTCCGGCGATGCTGTCCACGTCGTACACCGACTTTTTTTCAAATTCAATCTCCAGTCCCAGGGTCTTCGCGGCAAAACGGGCCTGATTCAGATAACGGTCATCCACATCGACCCCCAATACCCGGCCGGCCCCGCGCTTTTTGAGTTCAATCGAATAGAAGCCGCCATTGCATCCGATATCTAAAACGCTCGCGCCCTTCAGGTCTTGCGGGATGATTTTGGAGATGGACTTCCATTTGACGTTGGGAAAGTCGCCCAGAAAATGTTGAGGTGCGGTGGGTACGCCAAATAAATCAATATTATGGAACCAGTCGCCGAGAGCGTCTATCTCCCGCCGAAGCCGTTCTCGATCGATTTGAGCTGTGCTGCTGGAAGTGGAGTTCTGGTCTATAGGGGGCACGGAGACTGCTAAATGACTTTCTATTTGAGTTCCCATCTCGCCTTCTCTGTAAATTGCACAGCGTATGAATAATGGGGTTTATTAGAACTCCTACTTAGAAGCTGAGACATGCAGGTGGGATGCCCATCTACATACCATCTCCTTTTTAATCAAGAAAGTCCAAGCTGTGCAACCAAAAGAGGCGCAAAACATCACAGGATGCTCGCCTGTGATGAGGCGAGGCCCATGCATCCGCACTCATGAACGTGTAGATCACGGCGATAAAGGTATATTCATCAAGGGCTTGCATATCTCGAAAAGCTGAAAGCTCCTCTGGACCAGCAGAGATAATGCCACCGAAATTCTTCGCCTCGGAAGACCCCGCATTCGCACAGTTTCAGGTTGAACGATAAAATCAATTTATGGCTTCCTCGCAACCAGGTTTTCGGATTGATAATCGGGCCTCGGGCCAGATGCGTCCGGTCCGCATTACTCCGGAAT
>CAYTQA010000441.1:1156-2268 GCA_964439495.1 uncultured Terriglobales bacterium
AGGCTGGATCACAGCCGAGTACGGCATGCTTCCCCGCTCCACCTTGACCCGCTCGCCGCGCGAGGCCAGCAAAGGACGCGTTGGCGGACGCACGCACGAGATCCAGCGGCTTATCGGACGTTCCCTGCGGGCCATTGCCGACCTGCGGGCCCTGGGGGAGCGCACCATTGTTCTCGATTGCGATGTGATTCAGGCCGATGGCGGCACGCGCACCGCTTCCATCACCGGCGCATATGTCGCTTTGGCAGTTGCCCTGGAAAAACTGGTGGCTGCCGGCACTTTGCGGCGCTCTCCCTTGCGCGACTCCGTGGCCGCGACCAGTGTGGGCATCGTGGATGGCGAAATCCTCCTCGACCTGGCTTACGAAGAGGATTCGCGTGCCGAGGTAGACATGAACCTGGTGATGACCGGATCGGGAAAGTTCATCGAGATCCAGGCCACGGCGGAAACCCAGCCCTTTGACGACGCGCAATTTGGGCAACTGCTCTCTCTGGCCCGGCGTGGGATCCAGGAGCTGATGCAGATCCAGCGCAAGGCCATTGACTCGGCCGCGCCGCAGCGGAGCATAAAGTAAATTTTCTTATCCTTCGCATAAGAAAATTTTTTAATAAGTAGAAGAAGATAAGTTGATGCCTCGCCTTGCCGTATCGTGAGAAAATAATGAGTACTTTTGATTGCGAAAAGCTTGCTTTTTTCCGGCGGGCAGCACGGCGAAGGGTAAAATCCCGCTGTCCTGATTCAGGCGAATACAAGTTCATTCAAATTTGAAATCCCAAACATTTTAAGGAGATAAACGTGAAGTTGACCCAAGGAAAGCTTGCTGGCATGAAGGCGGTTTCAGACAGTCGCGGCGTGATTGCCGCCGCCGCCATGGACCAGAGAGGCTCGTTGCAGAAGTCCCTGGCCAAGGAGAAAGGCGTGGCCGATGTTCCGGCCAGCATGCTCGAAGAGTTCAAGTCGATCGTGACCGAGGTGCTCACGCAACATGCCAGCGCCATCCTGCTTGACCCGGAGTTTGGGCTTCCCGCCGCAAAAAGGCGCAGCAAAAATTCCGGCCTGCTCCTGGCTTATGAAAAGACCGGCTACGACAATGCCCGTCCCGGACGCCTGCC
>CAYTQA010000442.1:0-2228 GCA_964439495.1 uncultured Terriglobales bacterium
TCAAGCGAACATTGTAAATTAAACAAAACACCGGCAGCCGAAGCCGCCGGTGAACAGGTGCAAAGCCCGGAGTTAATGGCCCACAAAATCCTCCATCACCGCCTTGCGCAGCAGGTCGGGCGGCAGCAGCCCCTGGGCCAGAATGAAGTCATGATACTTCTGCTGGTTGAAGTTCTTGCCCATCTTCGCTTCCACGTCTTTTCGTAATTGCAGCAACCTGATGTAGCCATAGAAATACGAGGTCGCCTGCCCGGGCATGCGGAAGGTGTAGCGCTCCACCTCGGTATTGGCGAAGGCATCGGAGAGCATGACGTCATGCGTGAGGATGCGCATCGCATCTTCCGGCTTTAATTTTCCGCTCTGCAATTCAGGATCGATGAAGGCCCGTGCCGCCCGCTGCAAACGCAGTTGCAGCGAGATGAGCTGTCCATCGGGCGGCATATACGGTTTGGTGATGTACTCGGCGTAAAGTCCCCAACCCTCCACGTTCACGCTGTTAAACGCATACAGCGAGCGGGCCAGCGACACCCCGCGTTCCACCATCGAATCGAACTGCAACTCGTGGCCGGGGCGCGCCTCATGCGCGGTCAGCGTCCAGGAAGATGCGGCAAAGGTGAAGTCATCCATCTTCTTTGTCTGGGCGGAGCCGGCGGCGGTGGGCACATTCAGGGGAAGAATAAATTCGCCCTGCTCCCCATGATTATTCAACAGCGGCGGAGGCATCATGTGGGGCGCGGGCTGCTCCACGGTCTCCGCCGGAGTGGCCAGCCGGATGCGCGCCGGACGGTCCGGCAGCGTTGCCAGATGCTCCCGCTGAATGATCGCTTCGATGTCCTTCAGCCGCTGCTGATAATGCGGCAGGATGGCGTCGCCCACCAGTTGGTCTTTTTTCAATTCCCGGATCACATCGCGGTAATCGGTGACTTTCCAGCCATGCTGCTTGGCGATTTGCGGGGCAAGCTGCTGCATCTCCTGCTGGTAGGCGGTAAATTCCCGGTGCGCCATCGCCGTAAGCTGGTCGGCGGGTATGTCCACCCCAACCGCTTCCAGGCGGAACGCGTACTCTTCGGGAGGAAGCCGGAAGTCGGCGCGCGCCTTCGGAAGCACCTGCTCTCTGAGCCAATTGTTGTAATCGGCAAGCTGCTGCTTCAGGCGGGCGTAGGGTTCCTGATAGCCCTCGATTTTGTACTTTTCAAACAGTTGGCCAATGCCGTTGATATAGAAGTCCACTCGCGCCAGGTCGGTTTCCACCTCCACTTTAGGCGGTCCGATCTGGCCTGGCTTGGTCCACTCCATGGTGCGCGCCTTGGCCTGGCTTGCGATCGGCTCGAAGCCCGGCTCCATCCCGGTATACTTCCGCAGCCGGACCAGCGCGTTCTTTCTGCGGCCTTCGGCCACCTGATCGTCGAGCAGGGCGCGCACCCCGCGAAAGACGAGCTCGGTGATGTTCATATACGGCATCTCGTACTTTTCGCTGAGCTCTTCTCCGCGCACCCTCTGCTGCGCCGCCTTGATCATGATCTGGAGGTCCTCCCTGACCAGAGGATCGTTTTCCGCCGCCAGCCTGTGCTGCAATTCCTGGATCGCCTCGGTCCAATCCGCCTTGATCTTTTCGCGCCGGTCGGGGGGAAGCTGCGTGACCTGCTCATCCAGTCCGGCTACGCCCGTGCGTCCCGCATATTCCGGGGAATATCTGGCGTCGATTTGCAGCAGGACCTGGGCGTCCCGATTGCTCTTCGCGATCCACTGCTTCCCGCTCTCCTGGTTCCCAGTGGTTTGGGATGGCGCGGAAGTTTGAGATGGGACGGTAGTTTGTGCCGGAGTTGTAGTCTGGGATGGTGCTGAAGTGGATTGCGCGTGTGAAAGAAGGGGGCTAAGGACAAGGCTGAAGAGCGCGGTCCAACGCAAAATTCGCATCTGCGGTTTCTCCTTAATGAATGCTGGGTTGCATGGTTCGTGGATTACATCTTCAGCAACTGGCGCGCGATCACAAGCCGCTGGATCTCGCTCGTCCCTTCGCCGATGGTGCATAGCTTTACGTCCCGGTAAAACTTCTCCGCCGGATAGTCCTTGATAAAGCCGTAGCCGCCATGGATCTGCACGCCTTCATTGGCGCACCGCACCGCGACTTCGCTGGCATAGAGCTTTGCCATGGACGACTCCTGCGTGGATTTCATCCCGCTGTCCTTCAGCGAGGCGGCGCGCCTGGTGAGCAGGCGGGCGGCATC
>CAYTQA010000443.1:0-2220 GCA_964439495.1 uncultured Terriglobales bacterium
TCAAGCAGGAGATCTTTTCGTGAAGATGTGGTCGGGCCGGCTCCGGCAGCCGCTTGATCCGGCATTTGAGCAGTGGCAGCGCTCGTTTCTCTTCGACCGGCAGTTGATCGCGGAGGAGCTGGCGGCCAGCAGCGCCCATGCCCATGCGCTGGCCGGCGCGGGCGCGCTCACCGCCGACGAGGCGGAACGCATCGCCACCGCCCTGCAACAGATCGGGAAGCGCATTGAACACAATCCCGCCCTTCTCAGCTCCGAAGAGGCGGAAGACGTGCATCACTTCGTCGAGCTGATGCTGGTTGCCGCCGTCGGAGACCTGGGATACAAGCTGCACAGCGGACGCAGCCGCAACGAGCAGATCGCCACCGACCTGCGCCTTTTTACGCGCAAGGGCATTGACCATCTGCTCCATGCCCTGACCGAGTTCCTGCAGGCGCTGGTGACGCGCGCGCAGGATGCCGGCGATGCCGCCATGCCCGCCTATACCCACTTGCAACGCGCCGAACCGGTGCTGGTGGCGCACTGGCTGCTGGCGTATTTCGAGATGTTCTCGCGGGACATGGACCGGCTTGCGAGTTGCCGCGACCGCCTGAACGTTCTGCCGCTGGGATCGGGCGCAGTGGCGGGCTCCGCGCTCAAGCTCGATCGCCAGTCCGTGGCGCGGGAGCTGGGCTTTGCCGGAATCACGCGCAACAGCATTGATGCCACCAGCGACCGGGATTTCGCCCTCGAATTCCTGCATTGCTGCTCCTTCGTCGCCCTGCATCTAACCCGGTTTGCGGAAGAGATGATTTTGTTTTCGAGCCATGAATTCGGCTTCATCACTCTGCCCGACGCGTACTCCACGGGGAGCAGCGCGTTGCCCCAGAAGAAGAACCCCGATGCGCTGGAGCTGATTCGCGGCAAGGCTGGCCGAATATGCGCGGCGGCTTATGGCATGGAGATGACCATCAAATCTCTGCCGCTGGCCTATAACAAGGATTTGCAGGAGTCGCAGGAGCCGCTGCTCGCCACCGCTCCCGAGATCCGGGCGATGGTGGAGATTGCCAGCGGTTTTCTGGCCGACGTCCAGTTTAATTTCGAGCGCATGCGGCAGGCCGCGAGCACGGGCTACATGAACGCGATCGCCGCCGCCAATTATCTGGCGCGCAAGGGAATGCCCTTCCGCATGGCCCACAAGACCATTGGAGGAGTGGTGCAGTTGTGCCTGGAACGGGGCTGCGCGATCGAGGAGCTTCCGCTCTCCGAGCTCAATGGATTCAGCCCGCTGTTTGCCGAGGATTTCAAGGAGGCAATCCGTTTGGAGAACGTGCTGGCCGGTCCGGACCTGCCGGGCGGCACTGCTCCCAATCAGGTAAAGCAGGCCTTGAAGAAGGCGCAGGAGAAGCTGAATGTTTCGGAGGTGGATTATGCAAGTGCGTAAGGCGCTGCTGCCCGATGTGCCGCAAATCCATTCCCTCATCTCCAGCTATGTTCCCGATGGGACGCTCCTGCCGCGCTCGGAAAAGGAGTTGTGCGAGAACATCTGCGACTTTACCGTGGTCGAAGTAGATGGGGAAATCATCGCCTGCGGCGCTCTGCATTTTTATGGCATCCACCTTACCGAGATCCGCTCCATCGCGGTGAAGCCCAGCGCCCAGGGAAAGGGCGCGGGCCGGGTGCTGATCGAGGCTTTGCACAAGGAAGCGCAGTCGCATTCGGTCCATGCTGTCTGCCTGTTTACCCGCGTGCCCGGCTTCTTTTCCAAGCTGGGATTTCGCGTGGTCAATCGCGACGATTTGCCGGACAAGGCCCTGAAGGACTGCCATAAGTGTCCGCGGCTGCACTGCTGTGATGAGACTGCGATGCTGGTGGGTGAAATGCCATCGAAGACCGCGGAAGCTCCGGAGCAGGCGGCCAATCTGGTGCAGTTGCGGCTGTGAATCAAATCAGAAGTTCATCATAGAAAAGCTTTTCACCACAGAGACGCAGAGACACAGAGGGAAACTGATCAAACAGTTTCAAGTTTCCAGTTTCAAAAACGATTTCATTCCGGAGGAGGCAGCGACGAGGAATCCCTATGGCAACTTCTCCGTTCGAAAAGAACAATGCAGAGGAAGCCTGAGGCGGCATGAAGGGAATTGATAATGCAGAGATCCTTCGACTTGCGCTTGGCGCGCAGGCTCGCCTCGCGCGGCGCTTGATTTCATAACAACAACGGCTCCTGTTCGAGGACGAGTAAAC
>CAYTQA010000444.1:0-2212 GCA_964439495.1 uncultured Terriglobales bacterium
AGAATTGACAAACGATGCCAGCCCTTCTTCGAAGTCGAATCGCAAGCCATAGTTCAAGGTGAACTTGGGCGTAATGCGCCATGCGTCCTGGGCAAAGAATCCGTAGTAACGGTGATTGAGATGGACGAAAAAATCAGACGCAGTGCTGGGGAGGTACGCATTTTGCCAGTTCGTCGAGACAGAAGGTGACGCCGCGTTGGGAGCGAATGGCCCTGGGCCAATCGGTGCTCCCCAGGAAAAGTTAGAGATGCATGGCGCAACCAGCCCGACCAGCGGCGGTGGGCACGGACGCGATCCCCATCCCGCCTTGCTGGAAGCGAGCAGATCGGCGACGCTGGGGAACGTAACCCGCGCCGGAACGTCTTGTGGCGCAATGGCGAAATCGTGGACGTAGCTCATGTCTGCGCCGAACTTTGCCGCATGTTTGCCGAGAGTGAGTGAGAACGTGTCAGCAACCTGGGCGCGACCTTCGTTGTAGCGGTCGAACGCGTCATAGTTGTTTCCAATCAGCAGCACGTTCGGAATTTCAAGGCTAGGCTCTCCCGTGACCTTGGCCAGCCCATAGTTGCGTTGCGACCATTGCAGCAGGAGCGAATTCGATTGTGAAGCATTGAAGCTCGAGTCCCAGTTGGCGGTTACATCCTGGTCGACCAGGTGGCCGTTGCGTCCGCTACTGGGCGCCGCGGTCTCGCCGGCATTGATGGCATTGCCGACCAGCATGTTGCGGTCGTCCGCGGTCTGGATCGAATAGCGCAGGAAGGAGTGGTTCGAATTGTCCCAATGATGATCAAGCCGGACGAGTGCGTTGTTGACGGCTGAGGTCTTCGGTACATCGAGCTGCTCCGGTTGAAACCCAAAGCTGGTGAGTGTGGTGTTGATCGCTGCGAGATTGCTGACCAGCAGCGCCGGATACGTGGGCGATTGCGTCAGACGGTCCCCTTCAGCGTTTACAAAGAAGAATGTCTTATCTGTTTGGATCGGGCCGCCGAGCGTTCCCCCAAACTGTTTGTTGCGGTAGACGTTGAAGCCGGGCAGCGCCAGCGGCGAGTCGGCGTTTGCCCAGTCGCTTTGGTAGTAGTCGTAAAGCGATCCGTGGAAGGCATTGGCGCCCGCGCGAGTTGTAACTTGCAGCACGCCGCCCAGCGCGCGTCCATATTCAGCGCCGTAGCTGTTGCTTAGCACCTCAAGCTGTTCGGTAGCTTCCTGCGAAGGCATGGCGCGTTCGAGCCCCGTGGCAGTGCTGATATTGTCCGCGCCATCCACCAGCACATTGTTGCTGCGGTCGCGTTGGCCTTCGAATGAGATCTTGGTCGTAGCCGGCTCAGTGAAGGTTGAGTCGAGATCGGTGTGGCTGTTTGTGGACGCAGGCGTAAGCCAGGCTAGATCGGTGGTGCGGCGTCCGTTGAGTGGGAGCGATTCAATCTCACGCTCGTCTTCACTGTCGGTGATACCTATATGGATGGGGTTAGGTGCCTCAACGCCCCAGCTGGTAGGCCCATCTGTTCCGAACACTCTCAAGGTGACATCAATGGTTGTTGCTTGACCCGCGGTCAGAACAACCTTCCGCGAATATTCCAGGAACCCGGGAACTATTACGGTCAGCGAATACCGGCCCGGAGAAAGGTTCCGTAGCGCGTAAGCCCCGTCATTGCTGGATGTGCTTTGAAAGACATGATGCGTCTTCATTTCTTCTAGACGGATGGTAGCGTTTGCGACTGCCCAGGTCGAAATATCGGTTATACGTCCGCTGATTTGTGATTCGGGGGTAACTTGAGCAAACGCCCAGATTGATGCGAGAAGCGTAAAAATGAAAAGATAAAATGCTTTCATGTTCTCCTCAGGCGGATATTCCCGGGCACTTGGTTTGAGTCGGTAATGTGACATTGTAAGCTGGCTGTTAGTTTGTTCCTACGGTTATCTTGCCGCTACGGTACATCCATTGGTAATCCCGAACGAACTAAAATTGATGGCAGTAATGCCGCGCAGGCCCGACCAATCCGCAGATTCGCTGGCGCTCTTTCATCCCTCAATACAGGAGTGGTTCCGCGCCTCGTTTCCCGCGCCCACCGCACCACAGGTCGAGGGCTGGCCGGCGATCGCGCGCGGAGAATCCACCCTCATCGTTGCGCCCACCGGAACCGGCAAGACCCTCACGGCATTTCTGTGGTGCATCCACCGGGTGATGTTCGATCCCGTGCCGGCGAAGAAGCAA
>CAYTQA010000445.1:0-2196 GCA_964439495.1 uncultured Terriglobales bacterium
GACACTTTCCTGGTCGCAAGCCCATCTGATCCTGAATCGGATCGGAGGTGATATTGATAGTTTAGACCTCTCTGGCCCCATGTCAAGAATTCTTGCAAGTTCCTGCTTTTTGTTCGAGCTGCTGGAAATGGCCATTCTACCCGCAATTTTCAGCCCCCAGGGTTTGACCGTCCTCCGCCCAGAATGTTAGTTTATAGGGTTCTGTTCCACTCCTGTTCCGGACAGTACCCCCGACAATCAAGATAATGGACGAGATACTTAGACAATTAGGCGAACTTGCGCTCGGCTCCATCCCGACCATTGTTCTATTTCTTTTGCTTTATATTTTTTACCGCGTGCTGGTGCATAATCCCCTGGCCCGGGTACTGGAAGAGCGGGAGAGCAAGACTACCGGGGCGGTGCGCAAAGCGCAGGCCGACATTGCCGCGGCGGAACAAAAGACTGCGGAGTATGAACACCGCCTTCGCGAGGCCCGGCTCTCCGTTTACAAAGGGCAGGAGGCGCACCGCCAGCATTTACTGGAAAAGCGCGCGGAGGCCGTCGCCCAGGCCCGCGCCGCCGCTCAAAGCAGGGTGGAGAGCGCCCGCGCGGAATTGGCAAAGCAGGCGGCTGAGGCCAAGGTGAAACTCCAGGCGGAGAGCGGAAATCTGGCGGCGGAGGTGATCCGCACCGTGCTCGGACAGCGCATGGGCGAGAGAACCCCAGTAGGTGGCCGATGAAGATGCGCCAGGTTTCGTTTATCTTCATGCTCCTGCTTTCGCTTGCGATCTGCGTATCGCCGGCGGGGGCGCAGACCCATGCTTCGGGCACATCCGCGCCAGCCGAGAAGAAGTCCGTTCCGGAAGGCACGGACACTCGCCCGTCGCACGGCGCAGCCAGCCAGCAACTGACCGAGACGACGAATGAAGCCGCCGGGCGTCCGAATGAAGCCCAGGCGGAACATGGCAAACAGGCCGAAGGGGACGAGACTGCGGCATTTCGGCAATCTCCCGCGGTGCGGTTCATCGCCCGGACCACTGGACTATCGCTCGAAGGGGCTTATTGGCTGTCGATCGGGATCAACTTCCTGATCGTGGTCGTCCTCGCGGTAGTCTTCCTTAAATCCAAGTTGCCAAAGGTTTTTCGCTGCCGCACCGAGGAGATCCAAAGATCGATGGCGGAGGCGCGGCGGGCAAGTGAAGATGCGGGCCGGCGGCTGGCCGCAATCGAAGAGCGGCTTTCGAAGCTGGGCCAAAGCATCTCCGAGATGCAGTCCCATGCCGACGCTGAATCGCAGGCCGAGGAGCGGCGCATCTGGGCGAGCGCGGAAGAAGAGAAGCGTAAGATTGTAGAGGGCGCGGAGCAGGAGATTGCGGCCGCCGCCAATGCCGCGCAGCGTGAGCTGAAATTGCTGGCGGTGGAGTTGGCGCTGGCCACCGCGGAAAAGCAGATCAAGGTGGACAGCAAGCAGGACAAGCAACTGGTGCAGGATTTTGCCGAGCAATTGCGGAATACCGCGGATGGGAAGAGATAAGCGATGGCCTCGTATGTGAGCCGTTATGCCCAGGCATTTGCCGACGTGGTGACCGCCCGGCGCATGGACGCAAACAAGTCCATGGACGAATTGGACGCGATGCAGGCGATCGTGAGTTCGAGTCCGGAGCTGCGCACCATCTGGGAGAACCCCTCGGTTGCCGCCGAGCAGAAACTGAGCCTGCTGGACGCCATCGCGAAACGCGCCGGACTTTCCCGCGAGGCGCGCAACTTGATCGCGGTGCTGATCGACCATCGCCGCATCGGCGCTCTTGGCGAGATCGTCGAGCAATGCCGGCGGGAGATCAACCAGCGGCTGGGCATTGCGGACGCTGAGATCACCAGCTCCCGGGAGCTGGAGGCGGCGGAGAAGCGGCTGCTGGAAGCGCAGTTGGCGCAGCTTACCGGCAAAACGGTGCGCGCCCACTATTCGCAGGACGCCAAGCTGATGGGTGGCGCGGTAGTGCGCGTGGGCAGCACGATTTACGACGGCTCGGTCCGTGGGCAGTTGCTGAAATTAAAAGAGCAGTTGGCGAGCAGCTAGCCCTCCTGCAAAACCGGGTGTCCCCGCGCGATTGCGGAAGGCCCGGAAGTAAAAATTCCGACTTTTATTTAGAGATTGATATGGCACAAATTAAAGCAGATGAAATCACCAAGCTCATCCGTGAGCAGATAGAAAACTAC
>CAYTQA010000446.1:0-2188 GCA_964439495.1 uncultured Terriglobales bacterium
ATCTACATTCGCAGCATGGCGACCCGTGGTTTTCTCGGCGGGCTGGCACGCACTACCGCGGACGTGGTCACCGTGCTCGACGCCAGCGGCAAGGAGATCGTGCTGGTTGAAACCGTCGGGGTGGGGCAGGATGAAGTGGAGATCGTGCGACTGGCGGACGTGACCGTCGTCATCCTGGTGCCGGGGATGGGCGACGACGTGCAGACGATCAAGGCCGGGATCATGGAGATCGCCGATGTCTTCGTCATCAATAAAAGCGATCGCGAGGGGGCGGAGCGGGTGGAGCGGGAGGTCCGCGCCATGCAGACCCTCTCCATCCGCTCCGATACCTGGACCCCGCCCATCGTGAAGACCGTCGCCACCAATGGGACGGGGCTCCCGGAGCTGGTGGAGGCCATTGAGACTTACCAGCAGTTTCTGGAAAGTCAGGACCTCTGGCTGAAGAAAAAAGCCGACAACTGGCGGGAGCGGCTCATGGAGATGTTGCGCGAGCGGCTGGTGCAGCGGGTGATGCGGGAGCGCATGAGCGAGGATGCAATCTCCCAATATGCGCAAGAGGTGGCGGAACATCGGCGCGATCCGTACACGCTGGTGGAAGAGATTGTGAACAGCGTTGGGAAATAATATGTTCAAGATCGATCATCTGGGGATCGCGGTAAAAAGCCTGGCAGTGGCGCGCAAATTTTATGAACAGCTCGGCATGAAGGTCACCCTGGAGGAGACGGTGGAGCATGAGAAGGTGCGCACCGCAATGATTCCGCTTGGGGAGAGCCGGATCGAGCTGCTCGAAGCCACGACCGAGGACTCGGTGATCGCAAAGTTCATCGCCAAGCGCGGGGAAGGACTGCATCACGTCGCGCTGCACGTGGACGATATCTCCGCCGCCTTCAGGAAGCTCAAGGCGGAGGGCGCGCGCCTGATGTCAGATGAAATCAAGGTGGGGGCGGGCGGACATCTTTATTTCTTTGTCCATCCGGCAAGCGCCGGGGGCGTGCTCATCGAGCTGTGCCAGGACCAGCCGCCGGGCCCGGCTGCGGATTCTTAACATGCTCCTGCTTGCTGTGGACACGTCCGGAAAGCAGGGCGGAATCTCGCTGGCCCGCTGCGCGTCGAAAGCAGTACCCCAAGCGGGGCCGCGAAAATCCCCTGCTGAAGCGGGCTGTGAGGTGCTTGAATCCGCCGGCATTGCGGGCGGAACATTCTCGGCGCAACTGGTGCCGCAGATCTCCGGTCTGCTTCGCAAACATCGCCTGAAAGCTGCCGAACTGGATGGATTGATTGCCATTTCGGGGCCAGGCTCGTTTACCGGTCTGCGCGTCGGACTGGCCGCCGTCAAAGGCCTGGCTGAGGTCCTGCGCATACCGATCGTCTCAATCTCATTGCTGGAATCGACGGCCGCAGCCTCTCCCCGGGACGGCAAGGTCCTGGCGCTGCTCGATGCCGGTCGCGGCGAATTCTACGGCGGAGAATACGATGTGGATCGCGGGTCGGTCAAAGCGATACGCGAATCGCTGGTATCGCAATCGGAGGCGCTGCAGCTTGCAGCCGCAATGCAGCCTCTGGTCGTGACTCCCGAGGCGGCGATTGCCAATCTTATGCGGGCAAGCGCGATCGAATTTTTCGAGATCGCCCGTCCGGGCAGCGAAGCGGCCATCCACCTGGGCCATCGCAAGCTGCTGGCCGGAGAGACAGTTTCCATAGAAGAGCTGGATGCCAATTACATTCGGCGCTCCGATGCGGAGATATTCTCCAAGCCAAAGATCGAGCAGAAGCTGAAAGGCTGATTTCGTGCTAGGTCTTTCCCGATGAACATCCGCCCCGCTACATTGAATGATGTGCCTGCACTGCTGGAGATCGAGCGTGGCGCGCCCACCGCCGCCCATTGGAGCGAAGCGGAATACCGGGCGCTGCTCCAGCCCAGCGGGCATTTTCAATGTGTGCTTCTGGTTGCCGAGAAAGACGGCCGTGTAGCCGGGTTTCTGGCGGCAAAATGCATTGCGGAGTGGTGCGAGATAGAAAATATCGTGGTCAAGGCTGAACGCCAGCGACGCGGCACTGCCCGCTCTCTAATGGAGCATTTCCTGGACAGCGTGAGGCAGCAGGGCGCGAGGCGGGTCCTGCTTGAAGTCCGCTCCGCGAACCGAGCGGCGCGCGAGCTATACGAAAATTGCAACTTTGAGGCAACAGG
>CAYTQA010000447.1:0-2169 GCA_964439495.1 uncultured Terriglobales bacterium
CTTATCTGCCGGTGATGTGCGACCACATCCTGATGACCGAGGGCAGCGGCCTCTTTCTCGCCGGCCCGGCGCTGGTGCAGGCCGCAATCGGGCAAAAGGTCTCGGCGGAAGAATTGGGCGGCGCAAGCATGCATTCCAGGATCTCCGGCACCGTGGACTATCATGAACCCGATGATGAATCCTGCCTCCTTCGCCTGCGTTCGCTGGTTGAAAAGATGGGTCATCGTCCCTCGGCGCCCTTCAGCCGCATCGCCACCGAGCCTCCTGCCTTCCCCGCCGAGCAGATGCCTGGCATCTTCGAATCCGATCCCGCCCGTCCTTATGACATGAAGGAGATCATCGCCCGCGTCGTAGACGGCAGCCGCTTCGATGAGTACAAGCCGGAGTACGGCAAGACCCTTCTCTGCGGATATGCGCGCATCGGCGGCTTTGCCGTGGGGATCGTCGCCAACCAGAAGATGCACGTGCAGCAGACCGATAGCCATACCGGCGAGAAGCGCGTCGAGTTTGGCGGCGTGATCTACACCGAGTCCGCCGAGAAGGCCGCGCGCTTCATCATGGACTGCAACCAGAACCTCGTTCCCCTGGTCTTCCTGCACGATGTGAACGGTTTCATGGTCGGGCGCGACGCCGAGTGGAGCGGGATCATCCGGGCCGGGGCCAAGATGGTAAACGCGGTCTCCAATTCGGTAGTGCCGAAGATTTCGGTGATCATTGGCGGATCATTTGGCGCGGGCCATTACGCCATGTGCGGCAAGGCGTATGATCCGCGCTTCGTCTTCGCCTGGCCCACCGCGCGCTATGCCGTAATGGGCGGCGGACAAGCGGCGGGCACGCTGGTGGACATTAAGATCAAGCAGCTCGAACGCGGCGGCAAAAAGCTTAGCGAAGAAGAAAAGCGGCAGCTCTTTGAATCGGTGAAGGCCACCTACGACGAGCAGACCGACCCTCGCTATGGCGCCGCCCGGCTATGGATCGATGCCCTGATCGATCCGGCGCAGACCCGCGATGCGCTGATCACGGCGCTCGAGGCTGCCAGCCTGAACCCCGAAGTCCCTAAATTCAATGTGGGAATTTTGCAAACATGAGCCATGACCGCCGCGAAGCTGCATAACGGATTATCGAGAACAGCGATTCCTCCCGTTGCAGGGCGAGATTGTCGTATGAATATAGTTGAAATTTGAAATTTGAAACTTCCAACTCGAAACTCAAGCTGATCGAATGCCCGCGCGACGCGTGGCAGGCCATGCCTGTGCAGATTCCCGCCGAGATCAAGGCCCGTTATCTGCGCGCGCTGATCGGCGCCGGCTTCAAGCATATTGATGCGGTTTCGTTTGTCTCCCCGAAAGTAGTGCCGCAGATGGCGGACTCGGAAGAGGTGCTCAAGCTGCTCGATCCCCCGGACGACGTTGAGATCATCGGCATTGTGGTCAATGAGAAAGGCGTCGAACGGGCGCTTGCCACTGAGGCTGTCAGCACCCTGGGATTTCCCTACTCCGTCTCGCCCACCTTTCTTTCCCGCAACCAGAAGCAGACGCTCGAACAATCCATGGACACACTGGAAAAGATCAAGCAACAGGCCGACGATGCCGGCGCAAATCTGGTGGTTTATCTCTCGATGGCTTTCGGCAACCCTTATGGAGATTTGTGGAACGTCGAAGAGGTGATCGCCGCGGTCGATTTGCTCTCGGAGCTTCCGGTCGAGCAGGTCTCGCTCTCGGATACCGTCGGGTTGGCCACTCCCGCTGAGATCGCGGAGCTGGTGAAGCCCGTGATCGAGGCCTTTCCGCATATGGAGATCGGCGTCCATCTGCACAGCCGTCCGGAGGACGCAGTGGCCAAGATCAAGGCCGCTTACCACGCAGGATGCCGCCGTTTCGATTCCGCCCTGGGCGGACTGGGAGGCTGCCCCTTGGCGCAGGACGCTCTGGTTGGCAACATCCCCACTGAAAAGGTGCTGCAGGCGCTCAGCGAGTTGGGGGCGCCGCTGCCCATCACCAAGTCGCTGGAGCAGACCAGGAAGATCAACGCCGATCTTGCCGCCCGTTTTGGCACGCCGAATGTAGTGCAATAAACTTTCTGAGGTGTTTTGGGCATGACCTTCAACACAATTTTGCTCACCCACTCCGGCCCGGTTGCGACCATCACGCTGAACCGTCCGGACAAGCG
>CAYTQA010000448.1:0-2131 GCA_964439495.1 uncultured Terriglobales bacterium
CCTCCGCCGCCCCCTGGCCAAAAGTGACATTAAAATTGCCCAGCGCAAGCTCGGGATCAAGATACCGGGAACGAAGCACCGCATGCTCAAAGCTCAAAATGCCCTTCCACGATCCTTGCGGCGGCTGCTGAAGATCTTGCGTGTAGCCAATATCGCCATTCAAAACGCCGCTCCCGCTAAAGTCCGGCGGCAGGGTGCTTTTGGCATGGAGCAGGATAAATGCAATCCCCGATACCGGGACCCGGTCGGCGGTGAAGTTAAGATCCAGGGCCGAATCCTTGCCTGCGTTTCGCATGGTCCCATGGCCATGAATCCGGCCATCGCCCACGGGCAGAATACAATCCATCTCGGTTTGCTGAAAGAAGCCGGAAGGGCCGTCGCCGCGCTGATGTTTTCCCGCGCAGCGCACTCTCAGATCGAGGTTGCTGGCGGTGGCAATGTCATAGCGGCGGAAAGAAGAGAATGTGGCTTCGGTGTTGGAGGAAAATTCCCCGGGGGTACCAAGCAACTCGGTGAGCAGGCGCACGCCGGCGTGCCATCCGCGATCGTTACCGTAGATCAGGCGCGTGAGCTGTCCGAGTTGTGCGTTCTCGATGGCGATCTTGAGATGAAATGGAATCTGGTCTATGCTCCTGGCCCGGTCGAAGGAGCCGGAAACCGAGATCGTCCCGGTGTCCGCCAGGTTTTCATCGGTGCGCATGGGATGCGCCTTGAGCCGCAGGTTCCAGCGGTTTTCACTGGCCAGCCACAAGGCGAATTCCGCGTCGTTCAGGGCGAAGACCTTCTTTTCGTCGCCGCTTTTAAAATTAATTCTTCCCGACGTGACTTCGATATAGGGGAACCGCGGACGGCGCTCGGTCTGTGTCCTTGCGGTTGGGGCTGAAGGCGTCTGGGCCGCCTGTAAAAGCAGTTGTTCCAGGTTCCAGCTTCCGTCCCTGCCGCGCACCAGGTTCAGGCTCGCATTTTCTAGGCCGAGGCTGGCGATCTCCAGCCGGCCTCTCCATAACGATGCCAGGCGCAGGCGGGCGCGCACCTGGGCCGCGCGCAGCACCGGCTCCGGCCCGTAAAGAGGGTCGTCGTCCACGACGAAGTTGCTGAGGTCGAAGCCGGGGCGCGGCAGCAGCCGCAGACTGATGGTACCGATTACGACCCGTCTTCCCAGGGAGCGCCCGATGGAGGCGATTAACCGTCCGCGAAAACGGTCGAGGTGCATAAGGTCCAGGCTGATGAATGGCGGTATGACAAAAGCGGCAATCAGGATGCAGGCGGTGTAAAACGCAATGCGCCAACGCGGGCGCCCGCCGGATTCGATGGTCTCGAACATTTATCGCACCAGATGCAGCATACGGCCCCATCGGGTCTTATCGAAGAAATGCACTACGATCTGGCCCACGAATTTTACACGGTCCGAAAGTTCGGTCTTGGTGTACTGGTCGTTGGGAGTTTCAAAGGACCAGTAGATGAAGAGCGGCCGTCCGATGATATTTTCGCGTGGGATGAATCCCCAATAACGGCTGTCATAGCTTACGTCCCGGTTGTCCCCCATGCCGAAATAGCTGTCCGGCGGGACCACAATATCGTCGCCCTGTTTCATCATCCCCATCATCAGCGGCCAGTCAGGAGCGACATGCGTGCCCGATTCCGCCGCGGAAACCGCGGGAAAATTATCGCGATAAGGATCGTAGTTGCCCATGCTGTGGATCACATATGGTTCGTTCTGCGCCACGCCATTGAGATACACCTTCCCATCGCGCAGATGAATGCGGTCTCCGGGCACGCCGATCACGCGCTTCACCACGTAAAGGCCGGGCGTCTCCGGGGAGAGAAAGACCACGATATCGTCTCGCCGGATGGTGCGATATGGCAGCAGAGGCATCCATGTGGTCTTCGGGGCGAAGGCCACCCGATCGACAAATACATGGTCGCCGACAAGCAGCGTATTCTCCATCGAGCTCGATGGGATTTCGAACGCCTGGAGGTTGAAGGTGATGATAAAAAGCCCGGTCACCAGGACCACCGCCATGGAGGAGAGGAACTCCATGGGCGTTTCTTTTTTCTTTTCCGGCTTCACCGGCGCGGAATTCTTTTCTTTAGTAAGCAGTTCTTTAGCCAATCGGTTCCCGTGCGGGCC
>CAYTQA010000449.1:0-2117 GCA_964439495.1 uncultured Terriglobales bacterium
AAATATGGGACCGGGCCTGGTGAGTTCAATCTGCCGCACAGCGTTGCGGTAGACCACCAGGGCAACGTTTACGTGGGAGACCGCGAGAACCAGCGGATACAGATCTTCGATGGGGATGGGAAGTTCCTGAAAGAATGGACAGGCATCGGCTATCCCTATGGTCTTTTCATCACCCCCGACCAGCACGTTTGGATGATTGACGGGGGCTATGATCGCATTATTGAGCTTGATCAGAATGGGAACATTCTTGGAGCGCTCGGTGAGCCGGGACACGCGCCGGGGCAATTCGCGTGGGGACACTTCATGGCGGTGGGAAAGGACAAAAAAATCTACGTCGCCGATGTGCTGAACTGGCGCTTTCAGGTTTTTGTCCCTACCGCCTCCAGCGGAAAAACGGCGAAGTATGTGCCCTCGAAGAGGATGTTCTGGGACCGCATGCCCAGCTCAGGCTGGTCCACCCGAACCAATGTTCCAAAAAATTAAGCGTTTTTTCAGTGTGGGGGAACTTTCCCTGCCCTGCAGCTTCTGAAGGATCCGCGAAATGCACGTTCCCGCATTTATGCAACTTTATGGTTGCATTTACCGGAAGCGCTGTTCTAGTATGCAACCTGGAGGTTGCTTATTGTGGAAGATCGCATTGAAAAGCAAACCAGGATTGCGGCGCCTCTGGGGCGGGTTTGGCGGGCGCTGACGGATTCCCGTCAATTCGGGGAATGGTTCCGGGTAGCGCTGGAAGGGCCATTCGCAGTGGACAAACCGGCCGGCGGCCAGCTTACATATCCCGGATATGAGCATCTTCGGATGGAGATCAGGGTAAAGGCGATCAAGCCGGAGACTTATTTTTCGTATACATGGCATCCGTATGCCATCGATCCGAAAGTAGATTACACGCGAGAGACCCCGACGCTGGTGGAGTTCCGGCTTGAGCCGATCGAGGGCGGCACGTTGCTGACAGTGACCGAGTCCGGGTTCGAGAAGGTTCCGGGCGACCGGCGGGCACAGGCGTTCCGGATGAATAGCCAGGGGTGGGCGCAGCAGATGAAGAACATTGAAGCCTATGTCCTCAAAACAGCGTAACAGCGGGCGAGAGAAGGCGGCGATCTTCGCCGCGTTGGGCGACGAGACGAGGCTCTTGCTGCTCGCGAAACTTTGCAGCGGCCAGCAATTTTCAATTGCCGAGTTGACGGAAGGAACGAGGCTTACCCGGCAAGCCGTGACCAAACATCTTCGCGTGCTGGAGAGGGTGCGGATGGTCCATGGAAAGCGCGTGGGGCGGGAAAATCGATTTGAGTTCGATCCGAAGCCGGCCCATGAGATGAAGGAGTATCTGGAGTTCGTCTCGAAGCAATGGGATAACGCGCTGGGCAGGCTGAAAATCTTTCTTGAAAGCGATCAGCCTTGAAATCCCTGTCGTGCCATGTAAACTGTCCACTCTAAATGCGGCTATTTGGCGCTCGGAGCGGTTGTGCCGGGCCGGGGAGTCGAATCTGGCGGTGGCTGGAAGACCCAGATTGATTTGGGAATATTCAGATTGGGCTGAAACTCGGTCACGCGGTCCGAATAGAGTTTGCGGTCGCTTGCGTCCCCGCCCACGAATGTTGCTTCCACTTTCAGTGGCACATGATATTTTTGGGAAATCCAGAGGCGGAGCGAATTGTTTTCGAGCGTGTCATTGGATGCGCCGGGCTGGACATTTATCTCAACCACATCGCAAGGAAAATTCCGCCCTCCAATCTGTAAGGTCTCGGCGCCGGTAAGTTTGGCCGAGGTCATCACCTGAGGCAGGTTCGAATCGCCTAGCTGGCGCGCTAAGCCCGGGAAGGTATTTGAAAACAGCGCTGCGGGGGCCGGCTCGGGCTGCTTCCAGTAAGTGCGGTCGGTACCGTTGTAAAACCATGTAGCAGCGCCGTCCGAGACAATCGTCTCGCTTTGCCTGAGGTGCTGGCTTTCAGCCCGGATATGCCCCGGCCTCTTCACCCAGGTCTTTACATAGGAATGGGTCGTCTGCTTGAAGCGGGGTGTGATCATAGTGACATCTATCTGGTGGGAGACCTCGAAGCGGTCAATCGACTGCATCGCCCGGGCCTGCTGCTGCACCAGCGAGCGTGCCACGTCCG
>CAYTQA010000450.1:0-2073 GCA_964439495.1 uncultured Terriglobales bacterium
TCTTTTTTTTGCCCATACGCACCGCTTCAAGGGTGGCGCGCGGCTCTTTTCTCATAAGGACCCCGGTGAAAAACTGGTCAAGCGCGGCAAATCCCATGGCGACGCTGTGCGGGACCTGAAGCGTCGGAGACGGTATGCTGG
Source organism: uncultured Terriglobales bacterium (assembly GCA_964439495.1). Classification (GTDB taxonomy): domain Bacteria; phylum Acidobacteriota; class Terriglobia; order Terriglobales; family Acidobacteriaceae; genus CAYTQA01. The sequence goes on from CAYTQA010000450.1 coordinate 142, forward strand.
TGATTGCGGAGAGCCGGTCCAGAAGCTGCTTCAGCGTAAGATTTTCTCCGCCTAAAATGTAGCGCTCGCCAGGACGGGCTTTCTCATAGGCCAGAATGTGTCCGCGCGCCACCTCGCGCACATCGGCCAGGTTTAATCCGGTATCGACATAGGCGGGAAACTTGCGCTTAAGAAAATCCAGGATAATGCGGCCCGTCGGGGTCGGCTTGATGTCGCGCTCCCCGATTGGAGTGGTGGGATTCACCATCACTATCGGGGCGCCCTTCCGTCCCGCATCCCACGCCACCTGTTCAGCCATGAACTTGGAACGCTTGTAGTGGCCGATCATCTCCTGCAAGGAAACCGGGTCTTCTTCCTTGACGGAGCGCCCATCCCCAACAAATCCCATGGTGGCCACGCTGCTGGTATAGACCACCCTTCGGACCTTCGCCTCAATGGCGGCAGCGATGATGGCGCGAGTGCCTTCGACGTTGGCGCGATACATCTCATCGGGATTGCGCGTCCATAAACGATAATCGGCGGCGACATGAAACACCGCCTCGCAGCCCTGCATTCCCCTGCGCAACGATTCGGGATCGCGAAGATCGCCAATCACCCGATCGCCACCTAAATTTTCAATGTTCTCGAGACGGCTGCCCTTACGCACCAGAAGGCGCAACTCCGCGCCCTGTTCGGAAAGGGCCTGCGCCACATGACTGCCCACAAAGCCGGTCGCTCCGGTCACAAATGCTTTCATGCGGGCCTCGCTTTGCGGCTTTCCGCGAGATGGAATTGCGGGCGCTGGTTATGCATAAACCACATATAAAAGGTCAAGGCACGACCAGAATCGTGCCTTGCAATTACAACTGGACCAGGAAATTTGTGCTCCTTACTCGAGCGCCTCGGGATTGAGCCCGATATTCTTCTCCCCTGCCGCTCTCTTTTCCCAATACTTTTTAATCCAGGCTTCCCAACTCTTGCCCGCCGCAGTATCGCGTCCGGTGAAGGCCAATGCGGCAATTTCGGAATATGGGACCGAAACCTTTTCGCTGGAATCCCTGGGAAAAACCCGAACAACGGAATCGGCAAGGGTTTTGCCTTTGAGCCGATCGAAGATATACCCCTCGATTTTGCTCCCATTTTTACGCGTGATGGTCACATCTCCGCGATAGTCGAAGGCTTTTTCCAGAGCGTCGTATACTTCGGTTTCGCTTGCCAGCTCCGGTATCCATCCTTCCAGCTTCTCATGAAGGATACCCGGGACCACTTCGAGCGTGTCCGGATTCGCCACAGCCGGGTTGTCTGCCTTTGCTTCGGTCAAACTCATGCCCGGGTCTCCTCAAGATGGGACGAAGCTGCGTCAATCTGGACGAGCGGATTGTAAGCATGCATCGGCTGAACCGTCTCATTCAGAAGTTCGGTTGCTTCCTCGTCCTTGTATTTCGTGAATAGAATCGCCCGCGCCGTGGCCAGCAGCCCACGCACGGAGCTGAAGGTATCGTTGACGGCCGAGGCTTCATACCCGCTGTGGACCATGCAATTCGCGCATTGCGGGTTTCCGGACTCGGTCCCGTAGCGCTCCCATTCCGTCGTCTGTATCAGCTCCTGGAAAGTCTCCGCATAGCCGTCCTGAAGCAGGTAACACGGCTTTTGCCAGCCAAAAACGTTATACGTCGGCATACCCCAGGGGGTGCAGGAGTAATCGCGCTTGCCCATCAGGAATTCAAGGAAAAGCGGAGAGGCGTTGAAGCGCCAGCTCGCCTTCCGATTGGACAGGATGGCGCGAAAGAGGCGGCGGGTGCGCGCCCGGCCCAGAAAATGCTTCTGATCCGGCGCCTTATCGTAGGAGTAGCCGGGAGAGAGCATCATGCTTTCGACGCCCAGCTCCATCATCTCATCAAAGAACATCCGCACACTGTTGGGGTCGGCGCCATCAAACAGCGTGGTGTTGGT
>CAYTQA010000451.1:0-2063 GCA_964439495.1 uncultured Terriglobales bacterium
GTCGATGTTGACAGCACCCAACCCGCAAGTGCTCCGATTCCCCGAACTATCTTCGGTACTTTTCTGGAACCAATCGGAAATTCCACCTACAACGGACTATGGGCTGAGATCCTCGAAAATCCAAGCTTTGAAGGGGGCTTATGGGATGCGCGTCACATCAGCAAAATGCTTCACGACCGCCCGCTCCTGGCGCGAGCGTCTGAGTTGGGGCTGCCCCTGCCCTGGGAGCCATTGGATTACAGCCAGGGCGCAAGGTATGAGCCGCGGTGGAACGATGCGCCAAATTCGTCTCGCACGCTCTTTGTGGCCGGTCTTCCAGAGGCAGAGGTTGGCATTCGTCAGACGGTATTCTTGCCGGTCCATCGCATTGGCCGCTACGTGGGGAGCGTCTATGTGAAATCGCTCAGCGGACCACAGCAGATTGAGGTTTCGCTTAGACGTCACGATCAGCCGACAGGGATCATTGCCCGTCAGGAGATCGCGTTGCGTGGCCAGGAATGGCACAAGTATGATTTTGTCCTGGATTTGCCGCAGGGAGCCCTGCAAACGCTCGAACCTGCGGAGTTCGTTATCTCTTTGCGCAACAGCACCCGTGTTCTGCTCGACCAGGTCTCTCTGATGCCGGCCGATAATATCTCCGGCCTGGATCCTGAGATGGTCGCAATGTCTAAGGCCATGAATACGCCGCTGGTTCGATTCGGCGGAAACTTTACCTCTGCCTATCATTGGCGTGATGGAATCGGTCCGCGCGACAAGCGAATCAATATGCTGAACGTTGCCTGGGGAATCCCGGAATACAATCAGTTCGGCACGGATGAATTTCTTGAGTTTTGCAAACTCATCGGAGCACAGCCGCAGATCGCGCTGAATCTTGGGAGCGGCACGCCGGAGGAGGCGGCGGAGTGGGTTCGGTATGTGAACGCGCATTGGGCGGACCACTCCGGCGGATTGCTTTGGGAGTTGGGCAATGAACTTTGGGGAAACTTTCAAACCGCGTATCCGGCGCCCAGCGAACTGGCTCAACGCACGCTTCAATTCAGCGAAGCGGTGCGAAAAGTTGATCCTAATGCCCGGGTGATTGCGACCGGAGCAGACCCGGACCACTTCACGGACTGGAACCGCATACAGTTATCGCTGCCGCCGGGAACATTCGACTATCTATCCACACACTTTGTCGTGACCGACTCATCCATTCTGAACAAACGCGCAACTCCCGAGTTCGCGGCGGAAGCCGCGTTCGCGTTGCCGGTAGAGCTCGAGCGCAAGTTGCGGGAGATGCACGCACAGTTCGTAGCCGATCCTCGCTGGCGGGGCAAGGTGAATACTGCATTCACCGAATGGCTGTTCTATGCTCAAGGCGATAATTTTCCTTATTTCAATAATATGGGCGGAGCGATCGCTACCGGGGGATTTCTCAATATGCTCTTGAGAAATGCGGAGATTGTCCCCATCTCCGACATGACCGGCGTTATCGAATTTGCCGGGCTCTGGAAGAAGCGCGGTCGCATCTATGCTACACCTGCATATTACGCGTTCTCGCTGTACTCGAATAGCGATGTAGATCACCTGGTAAAAGTGGAAACCCATGCTTTGACTTATGACGTACAGGGCGGCGTGGATCGTCTGCCCATGATCGCCAAGGTCCCGTATTTGGATGTAGTCGCGGCCGTAAACCGGTCGGGTGAGAAGTTAACCTTCTTCTGTGTGAACCGCCATCTAACTTCGGATATGGCCGCGAACATTCGCATCGCGGGCTTCCGCCCAGCTCAAGCCGCCAGCGCTCACAGTCTTTATGCCGAGAGCATATACGAGGTGAATGACGAGTCGGAGCCGCGCCAGATCGAGCCTCGCATTCAATCGGTCAAGTTCAATAATGGCGAAATCACTACGGTCTTCCGGCACGAGAGCGTGACCGTCCTTGAATTTACAAGGCAATAAGCATTGAAAGTGGGGTCTTGAAGCTGGTATATAATCGAGGTCACCACCTGCAATCTATGTTTTTATTTTCACGGCCTCAGCACACCTTCTGGTGCGTCCTTCTATTCTGGGGATCGTGTATAGCG
>CAYTQA010000452.1:0-2048 GCA_964439495.1 uncultured Terriglobales bacterium
ATCGTAGCCAAGATGCACAATCAGTTGATATGAGCCGGGAGGCAGCGGGCCAAGCATTTTCTTGTAAGCATCCAGCCATTGATTTGGCGGAACGTCAGGCGTGATTTGCAGGACTTTGTCCACGAGGATGGCCTCGGGATTCAGTTGGATTCCCGGAAACGGCCGGCGTTCCAGCAATACCGGGATGTGATAATCCTGGCCAGTCTTCAGGTATGTAGTGAATAAATCCGTCGAGCCCAGAACTGTGCCCATGTGCGTGTCGAGGTGGCTCAGCTTGATGCCCTCATGCTGGGCGCGGTCCACCTGCGCGTGCAACTCGGCCTGCACCTCCGGGATACGCGCCTGCCGGGCAACAATATCTTCGGTCAAAGGCATATAGCCATCGGCATCGAGCAGGCTGAGAACCTTGTCCTTTGGGGAAACCGGCCCCCAGCGGTACGGGGTCCACTCGCTGTTGAGCGCCAGATGAATGCCGAGGTCGGCATCGGGATGTTCGTGGGCAAATTTCACCACCTCAGGAAACCACGGACATGGGACCAGAATGCTTGCCGAAGTGACCCAGTGGTTCTCCAGGGCCTGGCTGATGGCCCGGTCCACCGAATGGTCCATGCCAAAATCGTCGGCATGAATTACCAGCAGGCGCGAATTCGCGGGATAGCCAAGCCGCTCGGCCACAGTGCGCGATTGCGCTGGGGCGGTTTGCGCGGCCGCGATGACGGAGAGCGCAAATAAAGCCATTCCCAACATGGAAATTCTGAGATGTCGAGCGCTGGAATTCATAAGGGCTTCCCTTTCTTTACACTCCAATCACATTCACCAGTTCTTTCACCGCATCGGCGCTCTTCTTAAGAGCGGCCTGCTCCTCGCCGGTCAGCTTAATCTCGATGATCTGCTCCAGTCCGCGTTCGCCCAGCTTGCAGGGCACGCCGACAAAGAGTCCGTTGATGCCATACTCGCCCTCCAGATAAGCGGCGCAAGGCAGGATCTTTTTCTTGTCCTTCAGAATTGCCTCCACCATCTCGGTGGCGGCGGAGGAAGGAGCATAGTATGCGCTGCCGGTTTTAAGATATTTCACGATCTCCGCTCCACCATCGCGAGTGCGCTGGATCAGCCGGTCGAGAGTGGCTTTGTCCATCAGCTCCGTGAGGGGAATCCCGGCCACGGTGGAGTAGCGCGCCAGCGGGACCATGGTGTCCCCGTGGCCGCCGAGGACGAAGGCGGTCACGTTCTCCACGCTGACCTTCAGCTCCTGCGCGATAAAGGCGCGGAAGCGCGCCGAGTCCAGCACGCCGGCCATGCCGATCACGCGCTCCCGGTTAAACTTGCTCAACTTGAAGGCCGCCTGCGCCATTGCATCCAGCGGATTCGAAACCACGATGATGATGCAGTTGGGGGAATTCGCCACCACCTGGCTCACTACGTCCTGCATGATGCGGTAATTGGTATTGAGCAAGTCATCGCGGCTCATTCCCGGCTTGCGAGGTATGCCGGCGGTAATCACCACGATATCGGAGTTGGCGGTATCGACATAGTTGTTGGTGCCAAAGACAACCGAGTCCCGCTTTTCGATGGGCATTGCCTCCAGCAGGTCCAATCCCTTGCCCTGCGGAATGCCTTCGGCTATATCGATCAGCACCACATCCGCGAGCTCCTTTGAGGCGATCCAGTGTGCCGCCGTCGCCCCTACGTTTCCCGCCCCGACAATTGAAACTTTCTTACGCATATTATGAATTCCTCTTTAACTTGTTCATGACTCACCAGGGCAAGAAGTCCACGAATCGACCCCTGCCCTGGGATTGATGGATGAATCTATTTTCCGGCTGAGAGCTTCTTGAGCTCCGAATCCATGTTCTGAATGATGTATGCGGCAAACTCGCTGGTCTTGACTTTGGTTGCGCCCTGCATCTGGCGCTCAAAGTCGTACGTCACCTTTTTCTGCTGAATGGTGGTTGCCATGGCATTCTCGATCAGGCGCGCGGCCTCGCTCCATCCCAGCAGGTCAAACATCATTACGCCGGAGAGGATCACCGACCCGGGATTGATTACAT
>CAYTQA010000453.1:0-2044 GCA_964439495.1 uncultured Terriglobales bacterium
GGACCGCGCCCGAATAAGAGCCGTAGCTGGTGGTGGAATCGCTGATCTGGCAGAAATAGGCCCACAGCGGGACGTTCTCACGCTGCAGGTCCTGGTGCAGCATGGGCACCACGCAGATGGGGAAATCTCCGGCGATGCCGCCGCCGATCTGGAAGAACCCCAGCGGCGATTTGGCCGTAAGCTCCGTGTACCAGTCCGCCAGCACCATCATGTACTCGATCCCTGTGCGGACGGTGTGCACCTTCTTCACGTCGCCGCTCATGCAATGCCCGGCATACATATTTCCCAGCGTGGCGTCTTCCCATCCGGGAACGAACATGGGCAGGTTCTTCTCCGCGGCGGCGACCATCCAACTGTGCTTGGGATCGATCTGGTAAGAGTCCTTCAGTTTTCCGCTGCGCAGGACCTTATACATGAATTCATGCGGGAAATAACGCTCGCCGGCCTTATCGGCCTTCACCCATTCGTCGAGCACGGCCGCCTCGATGCGGCGCATCGCCTCCATCTCGGGGATGCAGGTATCGGTAACGCGGTTCATATGACGATTGAGAAGATCTTCTTCATCCCCGGGCGTGAGCTGCCGGTAATGCGGCACGCGGGCATAATGGTCGTGGGCGACGAGGTTGAAGATGTCCTCTTCCAGGTTGGCGCCAGTGCAGGAGATGCCGTGCACCTTGTCCTGCCGGATCATCTCCGCCAGGGAGATTCCAAGCTCCGCCGTGCTCATGGCGCCGGCGATGGTCATAAACATCTTGCCGCCCGACGCCAGCAGGCGCTCGTAACCTTCCGCCGCATCCACCAGGGCCGCGGCATTGAAATGCCGGTAATGCAACTTTATAAATTCAGCAATTGGTCCTTTACGCAAAACAACACCTCAACCGGAATTGTGGGGGAAACAAACAAACATACCATCCTGTTCGGACTTGCGTAAAATAGGAAAAGGGACTGGCGGAACGCCCCGGGATTGCATGGATATTTACGAAGAAATCGTACAGCTTCGCCGCGAGGGCAGGCGGGGCGCATTGGCGACGATCATCAACGTCCGCGGCTCGATCCCCTCGTTTGAAACCGCAAAGATGCTGGTGCGGGACGATGGCTCCATTGCCGGCACGATCGGCGGGGGGTGCGTCGAGGCCGAGGTATGGCAGGCCGCCCGCGAAGTGATGCAGGAGGAAAAGCCGCGCAGCCTGACCTTCAACCTGAACAACAATCCCAAATACGATTCCGGGCTGGTTTGCGGAGGCACGTTGGAGATTTATGTAGAGCCGGTGCTCCCTGCCTCAACCCTTTACCTCTTCGGCGCGGGCCATGTGGCCATCAATCTTTACAAGGTCGCCCGCATGGCAGGCTTCGATGTGGTGATCGTGGACGACCGCGAAAGCTATGCCAACCGGGAGCGCTTTCCGGAGGCAAAGGACATCTATGCGGACGACTTCGACCGCGTGACCGCGCAGCTCGCCCCCAACGAATCCTCCTACCTGGTCATCACAACCCGCGGCCATCGCGACGACATGCGCGTGCTGCGCTGGGCGGTGGAAACTCCGGCGCGCTACATTGGCATGATCGGCTCCCAGCGCAAGGTGATCGCAATCTATCGGGAGCTGGAGAAAGAAGGCGTGGCGCGCGAGAAGCTGGCCCGCGTCTATGCGCCCATGGGAATTGACATCGGCGCCATCACTCCCGAGGAAATCGCCGTTTCGGTGGCCGCCGAGTTGATTGCGGTCCGGCGCAACGCTCCCGCAAATCTGCCGCATATGCGCAGCAGCAAGGCCATAGAGCTGCTGGCCCGGGAAAATTCCTGACCCGGACGTCCCTGGTCCGGTATCTCCACACTTCTGGTTTCACTCAAAATTCCTGGCTCTGTTAACGTATTCCTGTGGCTCGCTCTCCCGCATTTGCAGGTGTCATTCTTGCTGCCGGCAATTCGTCCCGCATGGGCACGGAGAAAGCCCTGCTCTCCTGGCAGGGAGAATCGTTCCTCTCCCTCGCGGTCCGCAGGCTTTCGCAGGTTTGCGACCTGGTGATCGTGGTGGCCGGACAAAAC
>CAYTQA010000454.1:0-2040 GCA_964439495.1 uncultured Terriglobales bacterium
TTCCTGGGTACCGCCTGGTATCCCGAACAATGGCCGGAGTCCCGATGGGAGGCCGACCTGGCGCTGATGCAGCAAGCGCACATTCGCTTCGTGCGCGTGGCGGAGTTCGCCTGGAGCACGATGGAGCCGGCCGAGGGACAATTCCAATTTGACTGGCTGGAGCGCGCGGTCGCATTGGCGGCCCGGCATAATATTTATGTAGTGCTGGGCACGCCCACAGCCGCTCCTCCGGCGTGGTTGACCAGGAAGTATCCTGACACGCTCCGCATCGAAGCCGACGGGCGTCGCGCGGAACACGGCAACCGGCAACAGTTTTCCTTTACCAGCTCTCGTTACCGTGAACTCTGCCACCGCATCGCCTCCGAGATGGCGCAACGGTTTGGTCATAATCGCAACGTAATCGGCTGGCAGATCGATAATGAATACGCCACGGTCTCCTACGATGGCGAGACCCGCCGGCAGTTCCAGCAATGGTTGCAGAGGAAATACGGCACCCTCGATAGCCTGAACCAGCATTGGACTACCGCATACTGGAGCCAGACCTACGATGCCTGGGACGAGGTCCCGATTCCGAATCCCTCCGGCAATCCCAGCCTGATGCTGGAGTGGCGGCGCTTCGTCAGCGACACCTATCGCTCTTACCAGCGCAACCAGATCGATGCCATCCGGCAATACGCGGACCAGCGGCAGTGGATCACTCACAACTTCATGGGCCTCTTCGATCTCTTCGATCATTACATCGTCAGCAGCGACCTGGACATGGCTTCGTGGGACGATTACATCGGGCAAGGACACCTCAAGGCCTGGTCGAACGGCATGGTGCACGATCTTACGCGCGGCTTTAAAAGAAAAAATTTCTGGGTCATGGAGACGCAGCCGGACCACGTGAACTGGGCGGGCATCAATAATTCCCTGGACAAGGGCGAGGTCCGCGAGATGGCATGGCACGCGATTGGCCATGGCGCCGAAGCGGTGGGGTACTGGCAATGGCGCAGCGCGCTGGGCGGCCAGGAGCAATACCATGGGACCCTGGTTGGCGCGGACGGCAATCCCGTCCCGCTGTATCCTGAAGTCGCTCAACTGGGCGCGGAGTTCGCGAAGACCGGCGATCTTTTTCGCAACACCACTCCGGTTTCCGATGTTGCCATCCTGCATTCCTATGACGATCGCTGGGCCATTCAGTTTCAGCGCCACCAGCGCGATTACGATGTTCCCAAAAATATAAACAGCTACTACCGCCCGCTACGCGCCCTGGTGGACAGCATTGACATCGTCCATCCCATGGCCCCGCTCGATTCCTACAAGCTGGTGGTCGCTCCCGACCTGAATGTGCTCAGCCAGGAAGAGGTCCAGCACCTGGAACAATATATTCAAAGCGGTGGACATCTGGTGCTGGGGCCGCGTTCCGGCATGAAAGATCCTTATAACGCCCTATGGCCCGCGCTGCAGCCCGGACCGCTGGCCGGGGCGCTGGGGGCGCGCGTGTTGCAGTACTATGCGCTGGAAGACCCAGTCCCGGTAAGCGGGGAAATGGGCAGCGGAGAGGCCAAAATCTGGGCGGAGCTGCTGCATCCGGACCAGCCGGACGCAAAGGTGCTCATGCGCTATGGCAAGAGTAATGGCTGGCTGGACGATCAGGCCGCCATCGTCACCCGGCAATTCGGAAAGGGAAGCATCACCTATGTGGGGGCATGGCTTGACGACAAGCAGATGGATGCTCTCGCCGGCTGGATGATCAAGAGCAGCAATATTCAGCCGCGCTTTATTTCCGTTCCGGATGGCGTGGAGGTCTGCCGCCGCGTATCCACCTCCGCGCAGACAGCTTCATCGCGAGAGGTCTTCGTCGTGATCAACCATTCCAAAGAGGCGCAGCACATCGTCCTGCCGTATGCGATGAAGGACAACCTTCACGAGGGCCCGGCGGCCAGCGCAATCGATCTTGGGCCGCGCGATGTGGCGGTGCTTACAAGGCAGTAGCCCGTAGGAAGTTTTCGTCAATCCAATATCGGATAGAGGAAGCCTTCGAGCAGAGAAACCTCT
>CAYTQA010000455.1:0-2010 GCA_964439495.1 uncultured Terriglobales bacterium
CGAGGTGAACATGCGATAAGGCTCGTTGGTCCCCTTGCTGATGAGGTCATCGATCAGGATCGCGGTATACGCCTCGGTGCGGTCCAGGACCAGCGCAGGCTCCCGCTTTACCTTCAATGCGGCATTGATGCCCGCCATAATGCCCTGGCAGGCGGCCTCTTCGTAGCCGGAGGTCCCATTGATCTGCCCGGCAAGAAAGAGGCCCTTGATCTTCTTGGTTTGCAGCGTCCGCTCCAGCTCGGTGGGATCGATGGAGTCGTACTCGATGGCATACCCCGGACGCAGCATCTCGGCGCTCTCCAGCCCGGGAATGGATTTGATCATCGCCAACTGCACGTCAATGGGCATGGAGGTGGACATGCCATTCACGTAAATTTCGTGGGTGTTCAGCCCCTCGGGCTCAAGGAAGAGCTGATGCGAGAGCTTGTCAGGAAACTTGACGATCTTATCTTCAATCGAGGGACAGTAGCGCGGCCCAATCGACTTGATCTGCCCGGAATACATGGGCGAGCGATGGACATTCTCGGCGATAATGCGGTGCGTCTCTTCGGTGGTGAAGGCGATGTAGCAGGGCACCTGCTTCTGCGCGATCTTTTTTGTGCGGAAGCTGAAAGGGGTGGGGTCGGCGTCACCCGGCTGCAATTCAAAACGCGACCAGTCGATGGTGCGCCCATCCAGGCGTGGTGGGGTGCCGGTCTTCAGGCGGCAGCCGCGAAGCCCCAGCATCTTGAGGGATTCGCCCAAAAGCTGCGAGGGTGGTTCGCCGGAGCGTCCGGCGGGATAGGTCTGCTCGCCGCAGTGGATCAGTCCATTGAGAAAGGTGCCGGTGGTGATCACCACCGCCTCGGCGCGGATGTTGCGGCCATCGCGCAGCTTGATGCCGCGCGCAATTTTGCCTGGGGCAGGAGCCACCCCTTGCCCATCCTCGCCCTCGGGCGACAAACCAGAAGGCAAGTCTTCGACGATCAGCTCCGCCACTTCCGCCTGCTTGATGTAAAGCCCCGCCTGCGATTCGAGCGTGGCGCGCATCTGCACGCGATATTGCTGCTTATCGCACTGCGCGCGCGGAGACCATACCGCCGGTCCGCGGGAGGTATTGAGCAGCCGGAACTGGATGCCCACCGCATCTGTCACCTCGCCCATGATGCCCCCCAGCGCGTCAACCTCGCGCACCAGATGTCCTTTGGCAATGCCTCCCACGGCGGGATTGCATGACATCTGCGCGATCAGGTCTACGTTCAGGGTAAAGAGGGCGGTTTTCAGCCCCATGCGGGCGCAGGCCATGGCGGCCTCGCATCCGGCGTGCCCGGCGCCGACGACGACCACATCGTATTGTTCCGTAAAATTCATCAGCAGCTTATCTATCGATTTTACTGTACTTCGAGAATTGGCAGGAGTGCATTGGGTTTTCGGGCGAAACCGCTCTTAGTACAATCAGGAAGATATGGCAAAAGATGTCCCTCGGGGAACGCGGGCTGAAGTGGAGGTCGTAGTCGAGTTCAAGCACACGCTCGCCGCCTACCATGAGCAGCTACCGCCGGTGCTCTCCACTCCTTACATGATTGCTTTCATGGAGCACGCCTGCTTTCTGGCGCAACAGCCCTATTGCGAGGAAGGGGAGATCACCGTGGGCACCGCCATCCACGTGGACCATCGCGCCCCGTCCATCGTGGGACAAAAGATCACGGCGGACGCCACGCTCGAAGCCGTGGATGGAAGGTTCTACATTTATCGGGTCACGGCGCGCAACGAACAGCAGCAGATTGGCTCAGGGACGGTGCATCGAGCGGTGGTGCGGGTAGAGAATTTGGTAATAATATACTTGACGCACAAACCTTTTTGGCATATTGTTCATCTATATAGATAGGTGCAATATGGAAAAGAACGTTAAAAAGCCAGTAACTCTTACGGAAGCAATCACTTACTTCTCTGATGCTGATCGCGCTTTTGAGTACGCGGTAGAGTTGCGCTGGCCCGATGGCAATGTCACCTGTCCGCGTTGCGGAAATG
>CAYTQA010000456.1:0-1993 GCA_964439495.1 uncultured Terriglobales bacterium
TGCCCATGCGGCACGGCTGGCGCGCGAGCTGCGACAGGAAGGCATCGCGCTGGAGTTGGGCGACGAGAGCTTTCGCCTCAAGAAATCATTTGAGGCGGCGGAGAAGCTCGGCATCCAGCGCGTCCTGATCGTGGGCGAGAATGAAGTCAGGGACGACCGGTTTGCGGTGAAGGACCTGCAAACCGGGGAGCAGGTCACCATCCCCCGTTGGGAGCTGGCCCGCGACCTGGGGGCGGACGCGCAACCCGAGGTCGAGCAGCGCTAGCCCAGCCGCGTCATTTATCATAAAAACTCAACCCTTTACGTTGGTAAAAACTTTAAACAAGGAAAGCACTTGTCTACTCCCGCTCTGGATTTTCTCGGTTCTCTCAAGCGCACGCACATGTGCGGTCAACTGCGCGCCAGCGACAACGGCGCCAAGGTCACCCTGATGGGGTGGGTGCATCGCCGCCGCGACCTCGGCAACCTGATCTTCATCGATCTGCGCGATCGCACCGGCATCACCCAGATCGTATTCAATAATGAACTCAATGCGGCGCTCCAGCAGCGGGCGGGGGCTTTGCGCTCCGAATATGTAATTGGGATTACCGGCACGGTGAAAAAGCGCGAGCCCCAGACCATCAACAAAAATCTTGCCACTGGCGAGGTGGAAGTGGCCATTGAACAACTGTTTCTGCTCAATGACGCCAAGACCCCTCTGCCCTTCTCTCCGGCGGAAACCGTGGTGCCTAATGAGGAGGTGCGGCTCAAATACCGGTATCTCGATCTGCGCCGGCCGGAGATGCAGGCCAATATCGAGCTGCGGCACAAAGTGGCGCTCGCGGTGCGCGGGGCGCTGGCCTCGGAGGGATTTTTCGAGATTGAGACCCCGTTCATGACGCGCAGCACTCCGGAAGGGGCGCGCGATTACCTGGTCCCCAGCCGCGTGCATCAGGGCTCGTTTTATGCGTTGCCGCAATCGCCGCAGCTCTTCAAGCAGATCCTGATGATCTCCGGCTTCGACAAATACTTCCAGATCGTGCGCTGCTTCCGCGATGAGGACCTGCGCGCCGACCGCCAGCCCGAGTTCACGCAAATCGACCTGGAGATGAGCTTTCCGCGTCCGGATGACATCTTCGCCGTGGTCGAGCGTTTTCTGGTGGCCGCCTTCCGCGCCGCCGGAATCGATCTGAAGCCCCCGTTCCCGCGCATGAGCTACGATGAGGCGATCCGCAAGTACGGCATCGATAAGCCGGACATGCGCCTGCCCGAGATGATCGATGTTCGCGATGTTTTCAGTACGGAGGAGCTCCATGCTTTGACTCTTGATCCGCTGCTTCCGGTGGTTGCAGTCAGGATTCCAAAGGTTGGCGAACTCTCGCGCAAGGAACGCGACGACAACCGTCAACTCTTCAGCAAGGCCGCGGGACCGAAGCTGATTGACGACATGAACCGTCTGGAGAAGTCGTTTCCAGCGGCCGTGGAAAAAATACGGACGAGGTGCGGCGCAGCCGTCGAAGACCTTGTGGTCCTCGTGGCGGGCACTCCGCAGGCCGAGCGCAACGCTATCCAGACTCGGAATGCGGCCACGGCGGTCTACACCTCCGCCGGACAATTCCGCCTGGCGCTGGCGCAGAAATATAAAGAGCGCCACGGGGCATTCGAGAAAAAAGGCGCAGCGGAGGACTTCCGCTGGCTCTGGGTCACCGACTTTCCCATGTTCGAGTGGGACGAAGCCGAGGACCGCTGGAACCCGGCCCACCATCCCTTCACCTCGCCGCATGAGCAGGACATGGACAAACTGGACTCCGATCCCGGAGCGGTGCGCGCCCTGGCCTATGACATCGTGCTCAATGGCACGGAGCTGGGCTCGGGCTCGATTCGTATCCACCGCCAGGACATACAGAAGAAGATTTTTCGCGCGCTCGGCATGAGCGATGAAGAGGCCCGCGCCCGTTTCGGATTTTTCCTGGAGGCCCTGGAGTATGGCACGCCTCCGCATGGAGGCATCGCG
>CAYTQA010000457.1:0-1982 GCA_964439495.1 uncultured Terriglobales bacterium
GTTGCAGAAATATGTGAGCATCCGGTTGGTCACATAGTGCCAGAAGTAGAGCACGCGGTGGGCGCCGCCGTGAAAGCGATTGCCAAAAACCACATCGGCGCGTCCTTCCAGGATCGGCTGTATCAGGTATGGATAGTCTCGCGGATCGTATTCGAAATCCGCGTCCTGCACCAGCAGAATATCGCCGGTCGCGTGCTTGAAACCGGTGCGCAGCGCCGCTCCCTTGCCGCGGTTCTGTTCATGCATCACAACCTCCAGGCGCGAGCCGAAGGCCTGCTCCATCTCCCGCTGGATCTGCGGCAGCATCTCCCGGGTGCCGTCGCGGGAGAAGTCGTCCACGATCACCAGTTCTTTTTCCAGAGGCAGCTCCGAGCGCATCACGCGCTCTACCACGGAGCGAATCGTCTCCTTTTCGTTATAGACCGGCAATATGATCGAAAGCTTTCGCAATGGCTTGTTGAGGTCGATCGAAACCTTGGAAGCGTTGGCAACTGGATTCATTGAAGTCCTTTATGCGCAAGAGTATCAAAGGAAAGATGGTCCGCGTTCCGCTTTTGCCCGGCAGCCTGGAAGAGATAGACCCCCAGAATGGTGATCTGCGGTTCAATCGGATGCCGGTATCGCGGATGAGGAAAGGTAATGTAATAAACCAGCGGGGCCGCAAAGAGCAGCGAAGCGTATAAAAATCCTGCGGGATGCCTGCGGCGGAGCATCACCCCAGCCCCGCCCACCGCGACCACGGAAGTAAAAAAGAACAGGAGATTGCGGTACAGCCTTAAATGCCCTGCCCAGTTGGTGAGCGGGATATCAAACCAGAAGTAAATCGCACGGCGAAGGCAAAGATCGAGGAAGCGTGCGGGATGGGCGCGGATAAAATCGAGCGCCTCCTGCTTGCGCATCTCCACATAAGCAACTTCTCCCATGCGCTCATACAGGCGCAGTTGGACGTCGTACTGGGTGGGATGCACATAGGAGCGCCACAAACCGGTGGCATCCTCGGCATTTCCCATGCGCAGCTCCGCGCCAAAATTGCCGCGCACCGGGACCAATTTGTGGAACACAAGATAATTGCGCAGGGTCCATGGGGCCAGCATGGCAAGAAAGAGCAGGCCGGAAAGGACTGCGGCGAGCAGCGGGCCCTTGTCGGGGCTCCGCTTTGCCTGCTTTACCAGCAGCCATATGCCCACAAACGGCAGCCACAATAATAAAGACGGATTCACCAGCGCAATCAGCCCCCAAAGAAAGCCAAAGAGCAGCCAATCGCGGGTAGTATGTTGTGGCGCGCCCCCAGGCCCTCCAATGCCGGCCATGCGCAAGCTCAGCAGAAAAACATAGCTCAACAGCAGCGCCGCCAGGCTCGTCTCCCATGCCCAGTGGATGGCGTAGTACATGGCGTAGGGCAGCAGCGCCCATATCCACGCCGACCAGAGAGCGGTCTTGCCTGTAAAGCACCGCTTCGCAATGCGATAGATCACCACCGCATTCAGCGCCGAGAAGACGCTGTTCACCGCGAGAATGACCCAGGAAGATGTATAGGTGTACACCCCGAAGATTTTAAAGACCCCCGCCAGAATATAAGGATAGATGGGCGCGATCCATGCCGTCGGGCCGGTGGAGTGGAGGGTAAAGGGCGAGCTGAAGCCCTGGCCGATGGCAATGGAGCGGGCGATGCGCCCGGTCTCCCATCCAAATGGGAAATTCTCCTCCACGCGTTGAAAGCGGTAGGTGTGTCCCACGGTCATGATAAGCAGGCGCAAGATCAGCCCTGACCAGCAAATCGTGGCCGGGTCCCTCCACGAAGGCCGCGGGAAAAAAGACAACACGCCCGGACGCTCGGAGACGGATTGGGAAAATGCTTTCTGCAATTCGCTCGGGAATCCCTCAACTCTGATTTGGAAAAATTAGGTTAGCAGAAAAGCCGCGGACTCCCTAGAACCAGTCTCATAAATACCTGAAGCGCTGATTGGTGTCATTCTGGAGTT
>CAYTQA010000458.1:0-1979 GCA_964439495.1 uncultured Terriglobales bacterium
ACCTTGGCGGGAATGCCGGCCTTATCGCGCTTGAAATCGATGATGCGGATCTTGCGCTTGTGGCCTCCGCCATGATGCCGTACCGTAATGTCGCCCGCATTGCGGCGGCCTCCGGTGCGCAGCTTGATCTTGGTCAGCGGCTTGTGCGGACGGTCCGTCGTGAGCTCTTCATTCGTCAGCGTGGTCTTGAAACGCAATGACGGCGTGATCGGCCTGTATGTTTTAATTCCCATGTAAATCCAGCCTTTTTGCTTCTAGCTTTCTTGGTTCAGCAATCCGGCCCCTCAGTCCGCCGGATTGCGCCGCTCCAGGAGCCTCCCATATGTATGCCGGGAAACGCTCTTAAGCGGTTTTCTAACTTAAAGATTATCGGCGTATTCCGGCATCTTCTCGCCGGCTTTCAGCCGCACATATGCCTTCTTCCAATCCGGACGATAGCCGGTAAAGCGGCCGCGGCGACGCTCTTTTCCCTCGAAGTTCGCGGTCCGGACTGAATCCACTTTCACCTTGAAGACCGTCTGCACCGCCTGCTTGATCTCGGTCTTGGTGGCCTTCGCGTTTACCTCGAAGACCAGCGTGGATTCGGTCTCCTTTACTCCCAGCCCCTTTTCGGTGATGACCGGACGGCGGATGATCTGATATGCGTTTTTCATTATGCGACCTCCGCTTTCCGCTTCGAGGCCGTCTTCTTCAGCGACTCCTGCAATTTTTCAATCGCGGGACGCGAGAAGATGGCATGGTCATAGCGCAGCAGGTGATAAGGATGGACCTCGTGTCCAGCGACCAGCTCCACCCCATCGAGGTTGCGCGAGCCTAGCCACAGGTTTTTGCTGTGCTGCTGGTTCTCGGGGTTCAGGTTCGCCACCAGCAACGCCGTCTTTTCCACCTTGATATCGTCGAGATGCTTGCGCAGGTCTTTGGTCTTGTACGAGAGCACTTCCAGGCTCTCGACCACCGTCAGCTTGCCATCGGCCAGCTTTGCGGCCAGCGCCGAGCGCAATGCTCCCAGCAATTTCTTTTTAGGAAAGGCATAGGCATAGGAGCGGGGCTGGGGACCGTGAACCGTGCCGCCATGCCTCCACAGTGGAGAACGGATCGAGCCTACGCGCGCGCGACCGGTACCCTTCTGCTTCCACAACTTCTTGCCCGATCCGGAGACCAGCTTCTTGTTCTTGGTGGCGTGGGTGCCGGCGCGATGCGAGGCGCGATAATGATTGACCGCCTCCCACAGCAGGTCCTCATTCACCTGGCCGAAAATCTCGTCGGCCAGCTCGAAAGAGCCTACTTTCTTTCCGGTTAAATCTATAACGTCAATATTTGCCATCGTCTTTTCTCGTTGGCACGGCCGCCCTCGGCCATGCGTCCATTCAATGTTCTTCAGCTCGCGCTCGCGCGATTATTTTTTGGCCTTGCCCGCGGCGGCCTTCTTGGCGGCCTTCAACGGATCGACCGTGGTCTGGCCCGCAAACCCACGACGCTCGCGCGGCGGGCGCTTGGCTTTTTCAATCACAATGTATCCTCCCTTGGGGCCGGGGACCGCGCCTTCCACCATCAGCAGGTTCTCTTCGAGATCGATGCCAATCACGCGCAGGTTGCGGACCGTGACCCTCTCCACGCCCATGTGTCCGGACATGCGCTGCCCGGGAAAGGTGCGGGAGGGAAACGAAGAGGCGCCGATCGAACCCTGCACCTGGAACATATGTCCGTGCGACTTCGGGCCGCCACCGAAGTGGTGGCGCCGCACGACGCCGGCAAAACCGCGGCCCTTGCTGGTGCCGACAACATCCACAAACTTCTCGCCGTCAAAGATATCGACCAGGACCTTGTCGCCGACCTTCACCGCGCCATTGCTCTGCTGCGCCGGGGCCTTGCCTTCGTCGATGTTCGCGGCCGCTTCGGCGGGACTGGTCACCGCGATTTCCTTCAGGAACTTCACCGGCGGAACATTGTTCTTGGCGAAATGCCCGGCCATTGCCTTG
>CAYTQA010000459.1:0-1918 GCA_964439495.1 uncultured Terriglobales bacterium
CCAGCGACGACGAGTGCACGCGCCGGTGCCCTTTGCTTTCAAAGTAGCGCAGAAAGGTTTCTCGAGTTTCAGAGCCAGAGAGTCGCTTCATGTTCAATCCTGTAGTTTATCAGGCGGAATGAAAACCATGATTGCCATTCCGAGGAGCGACGAGGAATGACATACAGCCGGGGATTGTGCTTCTTCGTTGCAGTTTCTAGTTTCAGGTTTCAAGTTGCAAAAGCATAATTTCTCGCCGCTTTCGCCGTACTTCATGCACAATCACGAATTGTCATTCCGGGGAGCAGAGCGACGAGATACTTCCCTATATCGAAAAGCTTGAGCTGCAATTATGGTCAAGGCATTCCCGGGTCCTTCGCTTGCGCTTGGCTCGCCAACTCGCCTCGCGCGGCGCTCTGGATGACAAATAGAAAAGAGTTTAAAAGATCGGCATTTTTTAAATGTTTATTTGCTGGCTAAATACTTGATCACCAGCGACCGCGCAGGATGGCTTTCAAGCGATAATTGAAACACTCTCTAAACGCGCCCCGGTGGAGGCCATGATTCGAACCCTTTTCCTATTCTCTTTCTCATTGCTGGCCATTGCGGCCAGCGCTCAGGCGCCCACTCCGGCCACACCGGAGCTGACCCGCAGGATTGAACGCCAGGTGCGCACCTATGCGGAAGCCCCTCCCGAGGCCACAGTCGCCATCGGAAAGCGCACTCCCAGCAGCTTCAACAACTATGAAAATCTGCCCGTCACCATCACCGAGAATGGCGTCGCGAAGACCTTCAATTTCCTTCTCGCAAAAGATGGCAGCAAGCTTCTTTACATGAAAGAGTTCGACCTGACCAAAGATCCCTATGCCGCGGCCATAAGCAGGATCAACCTTGCCGGACGTCCCGTTCGCGGAGCGACGGATGCCAGGGTCACGATCGTGATCTATGACGATTATGAGTGCCCCTTCTGCGCGCGCCTTTACGTCACGCTTTTCAATGAGGTCATGAACCATGACCGGCAGCGGGTGCGGGTCATCATGAAAGACTTCCCTCTTGTGGAGGCGCATCCCTGGGCAATGCGCGCGGCCGTGGACTCGAATTGCCTGGCGCAGCTCAGCCCCGCGGCGTACTGGCAGTTCTCCGATTACGTGCACACTCACCAGCAGGAATTCAACGACAAGTGGGCGGCCAGCGAAACGGCGAATACGCCGAATAGCGAGAAAGCGGCCGCGTTCCCCGCTCTGGACGACTTTGTGCTGCAAACCGGCCAACGGAACGGTGCAGACGCGGCCCGGCTGCGGGCGTGTATCGCGCGGCAGGACACCGCGCCGGTGGATGCTTCCCTGGCGGAAGGAAGATCGCTGGGTGTCAGCGCTACTCCCACTCTGTTCGTGAACGGCGAAGAGATCGAAGGCGTGCTCACGACCGAGCAGCTCAGGATCGTGATCGACCGGGCAGAGCATCCATGATGATTTGTCGCCTTCAGGCCCAGTAGGTGCGGTCCAATGTCCGGTACTGGATGGCCTCGGCGATATGCTTGCTTTCGATCTGGGCGGCGCCTTCAAGGTCCGCGATGGTACGCGCCACCTTGAGGATGCGGTCGTGGGCGCGGGCGCTGAGTCCCTGCTGCATCATGGCCCGTTCGAGCAGGCGCTCGCAATCGGTGGAGAGCTCGCAATAGGTACGGATCTGGCGCGACCCCATCTGCGCGTTGCAGTAAATACGCTCTCCAGCGGCGGCAAAACGGTCCAACTGGCGCTCGCGGGCAGCGATGACGCGTTCGCGGATATGCTCGGAGCTCTCCGCGCTGGCCCCGCCGCGCAGCTCCTTGTAATTCACCGCCGGAACGTCAATGTGGATGTCGATACGATCCATCAGCGGACCGGAAATCTTTGATACATACCGCTGAATCATCTCGGCGCTGCAATGGCAGTCTCGA
>CAYTQA010000460.1:0-1916 GCA_964439495.1 uncultured Terriglobales bacterium
TGTGGAGGTCGGCGACGCGGTGAGCTCCATCCTGGTGCTCGGCTCTTCCGCCACCCTGGTAATGACCCTGGGCGATACGCGCCAGGTATATGTAAAGGGCAAGGTGGATGAGAGCGACATCGGCAAAGTCACCCTGGGACAGCCCGCACGCATCAAGGTTGAATCCTTTAAGGACAAAACCTTCGCCGGCAAGGTCACCAAAATTTCTCCCATGGGCGTGGAGAAGGACAACGTGACCACCTTTGAGGTGCGGGTTTCAGTGGACAATCCCGGTGGCGAATTGAAGGCGGAGATGACGGCCAATGCGGAGATCGTCCTCGAGGAGCACAAGAATGTGCTGATCATCCCCGAAGGCTCGCTGCTCTACGATAAAGACAAGAAGGCGTCGGTGGAAGTGCCCGATCCGAAGGGCAAGGACGGAAAACGCAAAGTCCCGGTCACCATTGGGATCTCCAACGGCGCCAAGACCGAGCTGCTGGCTGGTCTTAAGAAGGACGACAAGGTCATCCTCCAGTAACCATGCATTCCATAACGCATCGCTGCAGCGGTGCTCTTTCCCACTGCGGGGCGCGGTCTTGTCGCAAATGGCGATCTTCTCCGCTACGTGGCGGGATTTTGAATGTATCAGCGCCAGGAGCACCGGTTTTTTTTTTACAAAGGCTTACCAATAAGGACCGCCGGAGTCTAACCAGCCGGAAATCGAAATTGCATCCAGAGGAGGCATTATGCAGTTGCGTCGCGCACTTTCACTCTCAATGTTTTTCCTGTTCTTGAGCGCCTGTTCCTGGGCCGCCACTGCGGAAGGCTCGTTTGACCGCACCCTGAACGTAACCAACGGGACCGTGGACCTGGATGTCCGCACCGGTTCCGGCAACATCACCGTACACTCTGGAAATACGAGTGCGGTGACCATCCATGGAAAGATCACGGCGCGCGATAGTTTTTGGAACTCGAGCGGCAACCTCTCCGCGGAGGAGAAGGTAAAGCGGCTTGAAGCCAATCCTCCCATCGAGCAGAGCGGTAATTCCATCCATATCGGCCACATCACCGATGACGCGCTCAAAAATAATATTTCCATCGCCTATGAAATCATCACTCCGCCAGATACTCATCTGCACTCCGAGACCGGCTCGGGAAGCGAGGAGATCAGCGATCTTAGCGGAGGCGTTCGCGCCAGCTCCGGCTCCGGCAGTCTGCGCCTGACCAACATTGGGGCCGAGGTCCACGCCAACACCGGCTCCGGCTCCATCAAAGTCAGCAATATCAAGGGCCATGCCTATGCGGAAACCGGCAGCGGCAGCATTGAGGGCACGGCGGTTGCGGGCGGCTTTTACGGACACACGGGCAGCGGCGACATCCAGTTCGAGCAAACCGCCAGCGGATCGGTGGATGTGCAAACCGGCTCCGGCTCCATTCGTTTGCGCAATCTCAATGGCGGACTGGAAGCGGGGACCGGGAGCGGCGAAATCGTGGCGCAGGGCGTGATGTCCAGCGACTGGCAACTGCACAGCGGCTCTGGCTCGGTGCATGTCGAGCTTCCAAAAGACGCAAAATTCGATGTGAATGCGCGCAGCAGCTCGGGCAGCGTCAAGATCGACCATCCGGTAACAATGCAGGGGACAATGCGCCGCAATCAGATCGAAGGCAAGGTCAATGGGGGCGGCGTAAAACTTGATATCTCCACCGGCTCCGGCTCCATCGACGTACTATAGCGGCTTCATGCGGACCGGCCATGAACTTTTTTGAAATACTACGCCAGACATTCGTGACCTTGCGCGCGCACAAGCTGCGCAGCTTCCTCACCATGTTCGGCATCGTCTGGGGCATTGTTTCAGTGATCCTGCTGGTCGGGTTGGGGCGGGGCTTCAGCCGCGACCAGCGCGAGCGCATGAAGAGCATCGGCGTAGACCTGGTGA
>CAYTQA010000461.1:0-1912 GCA_964439495.1 uncultured Terriglobales bacterium
ACCGGCGAGGCCTTTTTCGATGCCGGCGGCAACGCTTCCGGGGAAGATGCTTTAGGGGCGCTTTCCGCGCCTCGCAAGCCGGTGCAGGATTCACCCACTCCCGCGGGCAATCCATCTGCCGTGATTGCGTTGCTGCGTCTCTATGCCTATACCAACGAGAGGCGCTATCACGAGCTTGCCGAATCCACGCTGGAGGCATTCGCCGGGATCATCGATCACTTCGGCATCTTTGCCGGGACTTATGGCCTGGCGTTGAGCTTGTATCACCGTCCTCATACTCAGGTAGTGGTCGTGGGCAGCGATGCGGTGGCCGACGAGCTCTTCCGCGCCGCCGCGCAGCCCTATGCGGCCACTCAATCGGTGCTCAGGATTCCCGAAGGACATGCCGTCAAGGAGAACCTGCCCCCTGCATTGGCTGAAACTATTCCTAATCTGCCGGGAGTCAGGGAAGGCAGGAGCATGGCGGTCCTCTGCTCCGGATTCGCGTGCCAGCCTCCGGTCTTCGCGCCCGCCGTCCTGAAGCAGCAATTGCATGATGCGCTCACCGCAACAGCACACGCCCACTGAAATTATGGAAACAATGCACGTGACCGAGAGCGTCACGCAACAGTCACGCACATGGCGATGGAACATGGACCATCTCGCGCTGTTTCTGGTCATAGCGGGGGCCAGTGTGCGGCTGGCCCAGTATCTCTGCAACCGCTCTTTGTGGCTGGACGAAGCGATGCTGTCGCTGAATATCACGCGCCGCTCCTTTCATCAGCTTTTAGCGCCTTTGGATTACCATCAGGGGGCCCCGGTCGGGTTTTTGTGGGCGGAAAAACTGGTCACGACGTGGTTCGGCAATAGTGAATATGCGCTTCGGCTGCTCCCATTCCTTGCCGGAATCTTTTCGCTGCCGTTCATTTATCTGGTTGCGCGGCGGATACTCACGCCCACCGCCAACGCCATTGCCGTCGGATTATTCGCGTTCACCCCATCCCTGATTTACTACTCCTCGGAGGTGAAGCAGTATTCGAGCGACGTCTTTTGTGCCTTGCTGCTGCTTTACATGGGGCTGGATCTGCTGCAAAAACAGCCCAGCTTGCGGCGATGTCTACTGGCTGGAGTTGTAGGCGCGGTGGTCTTGTGGTTTTCGCATCCCGCCGTTTTTGTGCTCGCCGGCGTCGGCATCACTCTCCTGTGCGCGAGCTGGCGTAAACACGACCGTCGTCACCATCGCAGGATGTTGGCCGCATATGCGTTATGGGCCATCAGTTTTGCCGGGCTTTATTGGGTCTCGCTCCATTCGCTGGGGAACGACACGGCGCTGCTGGACTACTGGAGCGGCCATTTCATGCCTCGATGGAACGCCTTCAGGCAGTTTCCCTGGCTGGTAAATCATTTCTTCGCGCTGTTTCACGAGCCTACCGGCTTCTCCTCTAACGGAATTTATGCCGCGATCTTTGTAATCGGATGGATCGGCTTTCAGCGCCGCAAGCCCTACATTCTTGGCCTCCTGGCACTCCCGCTTGGGGTCGCGTTGCTGGCCTCGGCGCTGCACCGTTATCCCTTTACCGGGCGTCTTCTGCTCTTTACCATTCCATCGCTGATGCTGTTGATCGCTGCCGGCACGGAAGAATTGCGCGATCTTCTCTCCACCCGCGGACGGGCCGTCTACTTAGCGATCGTCCTGCTCCTTTTTGTAAAGCCGGGGGCCAATGCGCTGGGAATTGTGAAGCATCCTCAGCTTTCCGAAGAGACCCGGACCGTTATCCGCTACGCCCGCGCCCATGAACAGCCGGGAGACGTTTGGTATTCCTACTGTTACGGCCAGTACGCATTTCTCTACTATGCGGACCTCCTTCACATGCGGGACCGGCCCATCATTCTGGGAAGCTGTCTGCGCGGGCGCTCCGTCACCACTGAATAT
>CAYTQA010000462.1:0-1906 GCA_964439495.1 uncultured Terriglobales bacterium
AGATATGCCTACCTACGTGCTCTCCATTGCAATCGACGGTCATGCAAAAGAAGTGGTGGATTATGTCGGCTCGTGGGAGGGAATGCCGGCGGTCATCTCCGAACTGGAAGAGGATGTCGACCATTTGGCGGGAACTCAGCGATGGATCGAGGGCAGCGAGGGGCTGGTGCAGGCGTTGCAGGCGGAAAAATTCAACTTCCAGACCTACCAGGCGCAAACCATGCTGAAACAGGCGGCCAGTCGCGGGAAGACTGCGACTGTGCGGGAGTTCTTGGAATCTAGCGTGCCGCTGGGGTTCGTGCCCACTCCAATGTCGAACGAACCAGGCAGACTCGTGGTCGGCCCCTTCGAGGCCGGATGGCTTTATGCGGCCAGCGGTCATCCAGAGACGCTGGAGCTCCTCATCAAAGCGGGGGCGAGTAAAAGCGACCAGGGCGATAAGGACCTGGCGCTGGCAGGCGCGGCTCGTTCAGGAAACTTAGAGGCGGTACGGGCGTTGATCGCCTTTGGCGCTAATCCGAATGCCGATCTCAGCAAGCTGACGGTGACAGAAAGCATCGCCGGGATAACGATGCCAGTAGCTGGCCCCGGAAGTGTGCTGATCTCCGCCGCGGAGTCGGGGAATCCCGAGATGGTACGGGAAATTCTTCGCTATCACCCGAAACTGGAGGCGCGAGATGGCGAGGGAAAGACCACCATGTTCGCTGCGGGAGACTATAACGACGAAGATCGAGATGGCGCGCGAGTGGAATGCGTGCGTCTGCTTGCCCAGGCTGGCGCCAAGGTGAATGCGCGCGATCATGACGGGAACACACCGCCGCACGAGACGTTCCTTACCGATGTGGAGGAGGAGTTGTTGAAGTTGGGCGCCGATGTGAATGCGCGCAATAAGGACGGTGAAACCCCTATCTTCACCACGGTGGATGATAATGCCATCCCGCTATTCATCGAACATGGCGCTGACCTCACAATTCGCAACAACAAGGGCGAGACGGTCGTGGAAGCCGCTAAAGACAAAGGGCCGCTTCGGCAAAAGGCCCTCCGTGAAGCAATTCAGAAGTTGAAGCAGCATTAGCAGCCATGGATTGGCATTTCCGAAGGCCGGAGCGTAGCCGGGCGAAGCGAACAGATTCCAGAATCAAGTGTTGCTATATCGCAGCGGCCAAAGCCAGACATTTATTCGTGGCGAGCGGCCTGACTGAAAGTCAGGCCCTATTACGTATCGCCGCAAGTTGCTTTCACGGTGTACCGAGCAGCCAAACCCTGTTTATGTACTCTTGCTTTCGATATCGCGGCTTGCCCGAAATCGATATTCTGATTTGTCATTCCGAGGAGCGGCGCGACGAGGAATCCCTATACTCACGATTCCTGCTTTCGTTTGCAAGGCGCCCCGCACAATAGCGCAAACGTCGTTCCCGCGACATCCTTAATCATTTCCGCAGCCCCTGTATCTCCTCCCAGATTTTTGCATTTATGGGAATGCCTTGCTCGGAGTTTTGTTGGCGGAGCTTGAGCACCTGCTCGCCCGGATAGCGCACGCTTTCGCCCGTCAGCGGAGTGGCGGCATGAAGGTCATCAACAATGGCGTTGGCGATCCTCTCCACCTCCTCCGCCGGACCAACCGCCGAGGGGTTGATAGCGATGAACACCTGAGAGAGGCGCGTCTCCCGCTCCGGGTCGGGCGCAATCTGGTGGGTGGCCAGGCCGCCGGAGAGCGCGCTTGCGAGCAGATCGAGCATGATGGCCAGTCCCGATCCCTTCCAGTAGCCGATGGGCAGGTGCCTGCCGGAGCTTTCAATCTCCGCGGGATCGCGCGTAAGCTCTCCCTCGCGGGTGAAGCCTCCGGGCACCGGCAGCATCTGGCCGCGCATGCGGTAGGACTCAAGCGCGCCGTAGGAGAACTGCG
>CAYTQA010000463.1:0-1885 GCA_964439495.1 uncultured Terriglobales bacterium
TGACCAGCCATTCGGGCTGGTCCTGCTTGACTGTCAGATGCCGGAGATGGATGGACCTGCCCTGGCCGAGCATCTGCGGGAGCATGCCGGAGCGTTCGAGAGCGCCATCATGATGCTGACTTCGGAGGAATACGGCGGCTCCGTGCAGCGTTGTCGCGAACTGGGCATTGCTTCCCATCTGATCAAACCTATCCGGCAAGCCGAACTGCATCGTACAATCCTGAATGTATTAAAACCGGGAGTATCTCCCCGTCCCGCGGGAGAGCAGAAGAACACCTCCGCGCCGCGCATTAGATCTCTGCAGGTGCTGCTGACGGAAGATAATCTCGTCAATCAGCGGCTGGCGCTCAGATTGCTTAACAAGCATGGCCACCAGGTCACCATCGCCAACAATGGCAAAGAAGCAATCGAGCTTTATGGAAAGCGGCAATTTGATCTGGTCCTGATGGATGTTCAGATGCCGGAGATGGACGGCATCACCGCGACCAGGCAAATCCGTAAAGCGGAAGAAGGAAGCAGCCGGCATATTCCCATCGTGGCAATGACCGCCCACGCCATGAGGGGCGACCGTGAACGGTGCCTGGAAGCCGGGATGGATGGTTATGTCTCGAAGCCTATTAAGTTCGACGAGCTCTTTCGCGTCATCTCCTCGGTTGTCAACGGCGGGCAGGATTCAACGGCGGAGGCATCGCTCCATTCGGGCGAGGAAGCTCCAGTGGTGCTGGATGAAGAGTCGCTGTGGGAGAGGATCGGAGACGATCGCGAGCTGCTGTCAGAGCTTTTGCAAGTCTTCGAGGAAGAGCTGCCAAACATGATGACCGCGATCCACGATGCCGCGCAATCCAACGATGCCGAGAAACTGCGCAAGGCCGCTCATGCCCTCAAAGGGTGCGTCGCAAATCTTTCCGGCGAATACACAAAATTTCTTGCGCACTCATTGGAACAGCTCGGGAGCAGGCATGATCTGAATGGGACCGATCTTTTAGTGAGCAGGCTGAACGTTGAAATAGAAAACTTGCGTCAGGCGCTTCGAAAGCTGCTCAACCAGAATGGGCCAACGGAAAAGGCAAAGGCGCGCGCGGGAGCGGCAAACCGAATCCCCTGATCGCTAAGTTCATGTGGAGGAGCAACAGCCTTGACCGCTCCTCCGGGAAAGCTGTGCAAACGATCTAGCCTACTTCGACCGGGGTAGGCGCCGGGCGCGAATAATCACATTTAACCGAGACCTTCGCCGGGGCCGGTTCTTCCGCGGCAGCTCCCTTTTTCTTCCTGGTTTTCTTTGGTTTCTCTTCGTCGTCTTCCGCGGATTTGGCCTTGTTGTTAGGGCAGACGAGCACCGCTCCGGACTTCAGGTTCTTCTCCAGAAGATATGGACTGCCGCACTCCGGGCACGGTTCCGCCACCGGCTTATATGCGGAAGTAAAGGTGCAGTTTGGATAATTGGAGCAGCCATAGAAGATGTTTCCGCGACGGCGGGCCTTCTTCTCGACCAGCTCTCCATCCTTGCACTCCGGACATTTCACTCCGATGAAATTCTGCTTGATGTACTTGCATTCGGGATATCCGCTGCACGAAATAAATTCCCCATAGCGTCCGTGACGGAGGACCAGATTGCGCGAGCATTGCGGGCAGGTCTCTTCCAGCGGGACGTCGGGCACCTTCTTGGCCTGGTCCAGGCGGCGAGTCGTCTTGCATTCCGGATAACCGGTGCACGCCATGAACTGGCCGAAACGGCCGCGCTTGAGGACCATGACCCGGCCGCAGTTCTCGCAATATTCTTCCTGCGAAGTCTCCTGCTGGTCGGCATTTTCCAGGTCCGGAAGATCGATCACGTTCTCCTTGGTAAACGTGCAGCTATTCGGGTCCTCTTTGTCGTAGGCGCTAC
>CAYTQA010000464.1:0-1880 GCA_964439495.1 uncultured Terriglobales bacterium
GCTCCTGGGCGCCAATCAATGCTGCCGTTTACGGCGCAGTCGGGGTGGTCCTCGCATGGATCTTTGGTCGGATAATGTCATCACTTGGTCAAAACCAGAAACTTCGAAGTGATTTAAGACTCTGTGATGCGAAGCTTTCGAGCTTCCATTTTTGATAAAAATAATGATAAATGAGGATTGACGCTTATCACTTTAAGACGTTCGGAAGATTCCATTTTCAGACATGAGACTCGGCGACGGCTCCCTTAAACTTCTAGCTAAATAGCGAAGCTTGTTCCGGAACGTTTGGGCGAGGCCGCCGGCGTGCGCTTCGCAGCTCTTCCGGTCGTTGGCCAAAGACCACCACCGATGGAGAACTCAGCGCCGACTCAATAAGACCCTTCGATGGCTCTTGTGTCCCAATTTCGATGGCTGACGCATTTCCACATACAGCCCCTGGATCGTTGTCGTTCCGCGCCGGGAAAAGGCGCTGGTGCTCACGATTGAGCTGCCTCCAGACTGCATCCGCTGATTCTCCGATACCGTTCTTTTCGACCAGTTCCTTTGCCATCGAAGTCAGCATGTCATCATCTTCGTCCAGAGTTTGCAGCCCCTCTCCGGCGAACTTCCCTTCCATGGCCAAGGCAACAAGTAATTTCTTGCCCATCAGGCGAAGACCCTTGGCCTGCATTGTGCCTTCGTAGCACAGGAACTTGACCCGGACGGGCTGCCGTTGCCCGATTCGCCATGATCGCCTGCTGGCTTGGCGGAGAGTGTGAAGCGAGTAGCCGGATTCATGGAAGATGATGGTGGGCGCGAACAGCAGATCGAGCCCGGTTTCAACCAATTTGGGATGGGCAATGAAGACCTGAACTCCCTCTTTGATTCGCCTCTCGTACCAGGCTTCACGTTTCGCAGTATCAATATTCGACCGCATGATCGCACAGGAGATCCCTTCTTCCCTGAGAATGCGTTCCAGCCGGGATGTCACGTCCCGTTTCTGCGTGTACACGGCGAATACCTGGCATCTCCTTCCTTCCGCCAGCTCTTTCTTGATCTCCTCCACCAGCCTGCGCTCTTTGGCATAAGCGAACTGCTCAGGCAGGTCCTCGGGCTGGGCGATCAGGAAGCGCTGGCGTCTTCCGCCTTCCTCCCTTTCAAATCCATAGAGGCTGCCCAACCCGTAGGGATGGTCGGGATAGAGCAGCAGGGCGTTCAGCATGATGCTCAATACCGAGCGGTTCCCGCGGTGCGCCTTCAGCGTCTCCCGCATATCGGCCTCGAGCTTTTCATAAGCTGCCGCCAAGGGAGCGTCCATCGGGACCTGAATCACGGACTCCTCATAAGGCGGAAGTGCATCGGAGATGTCCTCCAGGAAAAGGAAGGCGCAGGTGTCCATGAGAAACTCACCGAAGAGCAGAGGCGAGGCGCCCGGCTTTCGCCTGACGGTTACCGTGCTCTTGCCATCGGAACAGGCGTTCTCGTCCGCTTCGATTTTGGTGATGGTTTCAAGGACCCCATAGTCCTGCGCAAAGGCCGAGCGGCCCGAAGCGCCCCATTCGTATCCCTTGGAAATCATGCGTTGCGGCTGCATCCGGAAGAGGATGTTGTAGAGATCGTCGGCATACCCGCCGAGTAGAGTGCCCGTGAGCCCCACCACCCGATCGGCACAGGAAGCCAAGGCCCCGAGCGCATTGCCCTGTGCGGTCTCGCCGCTTAATTGGTGCAGTTCATCGCAGATGGCGTAGTCAAAGAAGTGCTGCATGTAACGCGCGATGAAGTCCACGGGCGCAACCCGCGGGATTTTCCGGTTATCGGCTTGCCAAAGCGGCGCGAAGCGGGCACGGCATGGCTTCTCGTTCATCTCCGAGATCACTTCAGCGATCCTGACCTTATCGAAG
>CAYTQA010000465.1:0-1867 GCA_964439495.1 uncultured Terriglobales bacterium
GGCTGCCAGGAGCGCTGCTGCTCCCATAGGGGCATTGTACTCGCGATGGCGCATGTAGAGGCTGCGCGAAAAGCTTCCAGGGGTGCCGGTATCCTGAGCGCGGAATGCCGTAAAGCGTGGCAACAAACGTGGCACGTGCTCGCGGTAATCGCTAAAACCGGGAAAGATCTTTCCCAGATACGCTTCTTCATCGCGAATCACAGGAATATAGATGGCGAGAAACAGCACCAGCATAGCCAGCGCGATCCAGGGATTGCGCGACGCAAGCGCACATCCGGCGGCGGCGATCACCGACCCGAGGTATAGCGGATTACGCGTGTAGGCATAAGGTCCGGTGATGGTCAGCTCGCGGTCTTTTTTCACGTAGCCGGCGGCGTAGGCGCGCAGCAGCAGCCCGGGCAAAGCGAGAATCGCACCTGCCGCCAGCGAAGCCCATGTCGGCCTGGCGAACCAGAAATAAAAAATCGCCAGCAGGAATCCGAGCGGGACGCGCGTGCGGCGCGCGATACGGCTCCAGCCTTTGGGAGCGGGCGCCGGGCCGGGGTAGGAGATCTTTTGCTGGGGCTCGGTTTCAGCCACTTAAATTCTCCAGCAACATGTGGGATGCATCCAGCACCTGGCTGGTGGTGATGGTGAGCAGTCCTGCTTCCGGCTCGCTGCGGCGGGTGTGATCGCGCTTGCTCTCAGGGTTCCTCAGGATGACCTTGCGCGTGCCGAACGGACCGTTGCGGCGCGGATCGGTTGGCCCAAAGATGCCAACCACCGGCTTGCGCAAGGCGGCGGCAAGATGCATCGGCCCGGTGTCCCCGCCGATGAACAATGAGGTCTTGCGCGTGAGCGACATCAACTGCGCGACCGTTGGCGTAAGTAATTCGGCTTTGCCGCCGGAGCTGTCGACTACCTGTTTACCGAGTTCGTGTTCCTGCGGTCCGGCGTTGACGAACACACGCCAGCCTTCGCCGGCAAGCGCACCAGCGACGCTGCCATAGCGGTCGGCGGGCCAGCATTTTGCGCCCCATCCCGCGCCAGGGTTTACGATCACAAATTTTCGTTTGTCGCGCAGGAGGTCTTCGCTCCAGCGCTCGGCCTCGGGATCGACGGGCAGCATCGCCGGTTGCGGGGAAAGTTGCCACGTCACCGCAGCCGAGGCGGTCTCAAGCGCCTGATCGACGACATGTACGCCGGGCGTCGGCACCTTCTTGGTATAGAACCAGCGGGCCAGCCGCTCGCGCGGCTCCTCTGCGCCAATGCGTTCCTTGGCTCCGCTGGAGCGTGCAATGAGAGCCGAGCGTACCGAACCCTGCAGATCGAGCGCAATTTCGTAATTACTTTTACGCAGCTCGGCGCGCAGGCTCGACATCTCGCGCCGGGTCTCGCCGGAGAGCGGCGACTTTCTCCACTTCTGGGTATCGACGTAGTGGATGCGATCGAGCAGCGGCATTCCCGGCCCGCGCGGCACGCCCGAGGCACGCTGGCTGCCCGCGCGGACGAGGTCCGCCCAACGATCTTCAATCACCCACCCGATATATGCCTGCGGCAGCGCCTTGCGCAGCGCGGTGACAGCGGGAATCGCGTGCAGAATGTCTCCCATAGCGGAGAGGCGGATGATCAGGATTCGCTGCATGGCGCGCTAGTCGCTTTCACGTGAGGGGTCGGAAAACTTTCTATTCTCTCATGGGGGAGAAGGCGAATGCATTCCCAATGCTTTGTCATCCCGAGCGCAGCGAGGGACCTGTTTTCTGCCTATTTTTGCGAACGCTGGTTCCTGCAAGAGCGTTTTCCCACATGGACAATTTTGGTGATTAGAGCAGAGTCACACAGCAGGTCCCTCGCTGGCGCTCGGGATGACAGGAGGTGGGAGTTGTCA
>CAYTQA010000466.1:0-1864 GCA_964439495.1 uncultured Terriglobales bacterium
GCTCACGAACTGTTTTGCCCGCGGTCTTGGCTTTTTCCTGAGTTGGGAAAGATGCTGTGCTTGATTGCGGGCCGTTTTTTCTTCGGACGCCGCTTGCCTTTTTTCGTCTTGAAACGTAATTTCGCCATCGCAGGACTGAGTTGACATTTTAACTCCATTTCCAGTTCATCATCACCACGCGCCTTCACTATTACTTTCGTCCTATCACTCCTTTCCTAAGAATGCAGCGCGCGCCCTCGTATCCAAAGAAGCCTCAGTAAAGATGCGGATCGGGCGTCTGTTTTAAGACTCCTCCTCGGGGGGGCCGCCATGCCACATACAAAATGTGATGGAACTGTGATGCGCATCACATCCTGACCATGCCTGAATGCGGTTTACTTGCCGGAAGCGGCGGCGGAAGCAGGAGATGTAGTGAATCCGCGGCTGCTGGGGCTCTCCCAGTTTCCTACGGCCGCACCCAGGCCCTCTCCGCACGACTCGCAGGAGGATACCTCGCCCGGTCGAATGATCAAGCTGGAAGCAGCGTATCAGGGCACGCTGGAGCGCCTGGTCCAGGACTTGACCCACCAAGTCAGCTACGTCGCGTCCGCTCCTCCTGTGTTTGTGCCATTTCATGGTGGAGCGTACCTGCAACTCAATCTGAGCACGGAGCTGGCGCAGCCGGCAGGGGCATCGCAGTATCGCGTGGCCGCGCTGGCATTCGATGAGCACATCTCCCATTTGCTGCGGCCAGTCTCCCGGTATTTTCATGAAGGCCCGCCCTTTGAAGGAATTGATTTCAGCGTGACCGTCCATTAGCAGGTGCAACCCAGTACCGAGTCCGTGGAATTCGTGGTCCCGCTATCCGCGCTTCTGTGTTATGAGAAATTCGATTGCAGCGGACAGGAGCTCATCAATCGCGGCATCGTCCTGATTAATGGAGAGCTTGTGACCCTCGATCTGCAACGGGCCGAGGACGACTACAACGCCAGCCTGCGATAGGGAACCCGTCTCCAAGGACGAGCTGTGACGCCGGATGTCACGCGGATGACGAAGCGCGGTCCTGGTTGTTAGCAACGATTCATTGGGGGGAAGCATCTCTCGTGCATACCTTCGGGGCGAAGATGCGATTGCAGCGCCGGCGCCCACGAAAGGACCCGCGCCTATGCCGATAATCCGAAAATGCCCGTCCTGCGGAAAGCCGAATCGAATTCCGGCGAGACATCTTGCCGATACCGGTAAATGCGGCGCCTGCAAGGCAGCGCTGCCCGCGATTGGAGAGCCGATCGAGGTCAGCCGGGAAGAGTTCGATGAGATTATCCGCGACAGCAAAGTCCCCATTCTGGTTGACTTCTGGGCGGCTTGGTGTGGGCCATGCCGCATGGCGGCTCCGCACGTCGCGCAGGTCGCGCGGGAGCTCGCCGGCCGGGCGGTTGTGCTGAAGGTGGATACAGAGCGGTTCCCGGATCTCGCCGCAAGGTACAACGTGCGTGGAATTCCGAATTTCGCCGTCTTCTCGGGCGGACGCCTCCAATTCCAGCAGGCAGGCCTGGTAGACTCCAGCACCATGAAAAACTGGCTCCAAACCGCTGCTTAGCCGGCTCCCACGCGCAAGGATGTCAGCTGCCCTGGATTGCTGCCTGTGTTTTGGGCGGCGCTGGGGGTACTAATGGACTGCCCATAAGAATCGTGCGATCAATGCCCTGCAGCAGCGCTCTCATTAAATCGAAGCACTTTGGTTCCTGGAAGTAAGCGCCATGAACCTTCATTCCATCCACCGCGGGACCGATCAATTGAGTGCAGTCAATGTCCCAGACGTTATCGGGGACCGGGCATGTCCTGTCCAGGCCACTTCTTCCCAAGCGGCGCTTGCCGAAGTGCTTCA
>CAYTQA010000467.1:0-1860 GCA_964439495.1 uncultured Terriglobales bacterium
CAGCTTTCGCCCCCAGCAGGAAGAGGGGCGCGATCTCTCCGTGCGCAAGCGCAACGACCTGCTGCATACTGACGCCTTTCCCACCCGGCCCACGCACGGAGACCGCATCCTGCGCTTCTTTAACAACATCAATCCGGCGAAGGCGCGGGAATGGATCACCACCGACACCTTCGATATGCTGGCCCGGCGCTTTGCCGGCGGACCCGAGCTGGCCCGGCGAAACGGGATTCCGCTCCCCGATTCACGCAAGCCTCTCGCCGGCACGCCGCGCGCTTCCGGCTGGCAAAAAAAGCTCGCCCATTGGGCGCCTGCTCTGGTCCGGCCGCCCTACGACGATTACATGCTGCGCTTTCACAATTTCCTGAAGGAAAATGAGGATTTCCAGCGCGACTGCCCCAAGCACCGCTGGAGCTTTCCCCCGGGCTCAAGCTGGATGGTCTACACCGACATGGTCAGCCATGCGGTGCTCTCCGGACAATATGCCCTGGAGCAGACCCTGCTGGTCTCAAAAGATGCGATGGTCATGCCGGAGAAGTCGCCCATCCGGATCCTGGCTGCTTTGGCCGGAGCGTAGGGGAAAAGCCACCTGCTGTGAAACGCGAGCGCTTATGTTTGCCGGTCAGGGCAAAATTCTATTGGATTCGATGGCTGCCCGGATGGCGGTTTTGAGCTCTTCCATCTTGTGCTTGGCAACATAGGCGGACGCCCCCATATAGAGACAGATTTCCTTCTGCACCGAATCCTCGAGCCTTGTCCACACGATAATGGGTATGCTCCGCAGTTGAGGATTGGAGCGGCAGAAGCGCAGGATCTCATGCCCGCTGCCGAAGGGAAGGTCGAGGTCGAGAACCAGGGCACTGGGTCGCGAGGCTTTTTCTTCGAGGATGAGCTGAAGGTGACTCAGGGCGCTGGATGCGTTGTTGAATATCTTTGCGCCTTTAAAGCCAAGCCGGGCGAGCGCGGCGCCGCATCGCGCCATCTCGGTCGAACGGTCTTCCACGACCATTAAAGGCATATTCCGCGATTAGATGCGCAATTTACAAATTTTGCGGACCCAAATTCATCTTGTATTCCAATAAAACTAAAGTCAGCAGGCGGCTGCAAATCAGTACCGGGGGCTGGCTGAGTCTTCAGGCTGCGCTCATCCAGCTCAGCGCGCGGGAGATATAGCCCTTCATCTCTTTGCGATGGACCACCGCGTCCAGCATCCCATGCTCCAGAAGGAATTCGCTGCGCTGGAAGCCTTCCGGCAGCTTTTGGCGGATGGTTTGTTCGATTACGCGAGGGCCGGCGAACCCGATGAGCGCGCCCGGCTCGGCGATGTTCAGGTCGCCCAGCATGGCATAGGAAGCGGTCACCCCGCCGGTGGTCGGATCGGTAAGGATGGAGATATAAGGCAGTTTTGCATCATCGAGCCGGCCCAGCGCGGAGGCGATCTTGGCCATTTGCAGCAGGCTGACGACCCCTTCCATCATGCGCGCGCCGCCCGAGGCCGAAATCACAATCACCGGCTTGCGCTGCTCGATGCCGCGTTCGACCGCGCGCGTGATTACCTCGCCCACGACCGCGCCCATGCTGCCGCCGATAAACCTGTACTCCATGCAGCTGATAATGACCGGGCGGCCCTCGATCGTGCCTTCGGCATTGATGATCGCATCGCTCAGCCCGGTTTCGGAGATGGTCTTGCGCAGGCGGTCCTTGTAGGCCTTTACGTCTACAAAGTTGAGCGGATCGGTGGACGCCAGATCGGTGTCACTCTCCTGCCATTCGGCATTATCGAAGAGGATGGCGAGGCGGGTGCGCGCGTCGATGCGGAAATGCTGATTGCACTTCGGACACACATTCAGATTTTCTTCCAGG
>CAYTQA010000468.1:0-1838 GCA_964439495.1 uncultured Terriglobales bacterium
GCGGAAGTTGCGATTGATCTCATAGACGCGCTCCAGGCCGCCCACAATCAGGCGTTTCAGATAGAGCTCCGGAGCGATTCGCAGATAAAGGTCAATGTCGAGCGCATTGTGGTGGGTGACAAACGGACGCGCCGCCGCTCCACCCGCGATCGGCTGCATCATCGGCGTCTCAACCTCGATGAAGCCGCGCGAATCCAGAAAGCGCCGGATCGCCTGCACCACTTTACTGCGCTTGATAAATACGTCGCGGACCTCGGCATTCATGGTGAGGTCCACATAGCGCTGGCGATAGCGCAGCTCGATGTCGGAGAGGCCGTGATATTTCTCCGGCAGGGGCAGGAGTGCCTTGGACAAAAAGGTGATCTGCTCCACGTGCACCGAAAGCTCGCCGGTGCGGGTGCGAAATAAATATCCGCTCACGCCGGCATAGTCGCCGAGGTCCAGCAGCTTATAGAGCTGGAAGGCCTTCTCTCCCACCGCATCGAGTCGCACATAGATCTGCAGCCGCTGGCCGTTCTGCTGAAGATGGGCAAACCCCGCCTTGCCCTGGCCGCGGATCGACATCAACCTGCCCGCGATGCTCACTTGGAGGCGATGGGCGTCGAGCTCTTCCGCCGGCTTGTTATATTTCTCCAGTATCTCCGGGATACTATGGGTGGCCGCGAATTTGTGAGGATACTTATCCTGCCCCAGGGACTCGATCTGCTGAAGCTTCTCCTGGCGAAGCTGATATGTGCTTTCTTCGAAGGACACTTGCACCTGTTTCTGCCGCGGTATTCCGCGTGGATTATGGGACCCTGAAGATTATATCGAACGCGATGGCGTGAAGTGGGCGGATGGCGACGACGCAATCCATTAGCGGAGAAAGCGGCAGGGAAGAATAAAATCAGGCAAATGGAGTAAAGTGTGACAGATGAACTCCGGTCCACAACCTGAAAATAAATCCGGCAAGACTAAATGGGTGGAAATCGAGCGTTACGTCCAACTTGGCGCATTATTGCCGGCGGCCACCTTCATCGGATGGCTTTTGGGAATGCTGCTTGACCGCTGGCTGCATACGCATTGGATTTACCTGGCGGGATTGCTCTTCGGAATCGCCGCGGGCTTCGTTCAACTCTTCCGGACGGCGTTGAAAGCTCCCAGTGATGAGTGATCCGGAGATGCCGCCGGCTCCTCAAACGGGAGCTGCTTCCGGGCCGTCCGAAGCGGAAGCCTTTTATGTGAACGCCTATGAACGCATAAAGAAATCTCTCATTGTCCTGCTGGCTGTCCTCACAATGGCTGCATGGGGACGGTTCGGCAGATGGGTTGCGCTTTCCTTCCTCCTCGGCGGCTCCATTGCCGCGATCAATTTC
Organism: uncultured Terriglobales bacterium; assembly: GCA_964439495.1. Classification (GTDB taxonomy): domain Bacteria; phylum Acidobacteriota; class Terriglobia; order Terriglobales; family Acidobacteriaceae; genus CAYTQA01. The sequence continues at coordinate 1,356 of CAYTQA010000468.1, forward strand.
ATCTGGCTCAAGCGCCTGGTCGTGGCCTTTGCGGAGCGCGCGATTGAGAGCCAGGGCAGGCGTTCTGGCGGAGGCCTGGTCTCCCGGTTCCTTCTGCGGTACGGGTTGGTCGCCGTGGGTGCATATGTTATATTCAAAAGTTCTGCCCTGAGCCTGTACGGCCTCTTTGCGGGCCTGTTTTTGCCTGCGGCAGCAATCCTGTGCGAGGCGGCGTATGAGCTGTACGTCTCTCTGCGCAGGGGAATCTAAAGCTAACTTTGGTTGGGTGTACCTCTTCGAATGCACGAGCAATTAATTTTTACGCAACTGCTGAACCGGATCTTCGGGGGAATCGCCGCCTCCCTGATGCATGCTCTGGGCGCGACCGCGTTGGACCGGGTCCCGGCAGGTTCGCATCCGCTGTTTACCTATGATCCCGCCGCGCCCATCAGCAACTCCGTGGCCATGCAGGTGCTGGCTTTCGGGATATTGACCCTCTTTTTC
>CAYTQA010000469.1:0-1836 GCA_964439495.1 uncultured Terriglobales bacterium
GCAGGATGCGGCGCTCGGTGGTGCGTCCAAAGCTGGTCTCAAAAAAATGGACCAGAGGCATACGGATCTCACGCATGGTGAGCGATTCAAGTTTCATCGGTCCCTTATTTGACGGATTAGAATGAGAACGCCTCGCTGGAGGCGCCCAACAGAAAGGCGCCGTTGCCCTGCTGGTCGCGTTCATAGCCCTGCACTACAAGTCCGCGCGAGAATGCGGATAAAAACCGCTCCCGGTTTGCCGCCTGCACGCTGGCCGCCTGCGATCGCTTTTTTTCGTCCGCCTTCCAGGAGTAAATCTGCGCCGGCACGGAGATCGTTTCTTCCGCTTTGAACGGCGGCCTGCCTTTGCCCTGCAGGACGGAGCGCACCCGGTCGGATTCCAGCCACCACTCCGCGATCAGGCGATCGGTGGGCAATCCTCCCTGCAAGGGAGAAGACGAATTTCCATACTGATTGATGGTGTAGCGCCGCGCGATCGCGCCCAGCCTTTCGATATTGAGATAAGCGTTCTTGATCTCCAGCGGATCGAAGGTCCATTCCATCAATTTGAAGCCGCGCCGGATTGCGTCCTCGCGCTGCGCCAGCTTCATTGCCCGCCCCAGGCCGCGGTTGCGATACGACTCGCGCACGGCCAGCATGTGCGAATGCAGATAAGAGTGTCCATGGCGCTCGCCGGGAATCGAGAGGGCGAAGCCCACCAGCGCCTCTCCGTCAAAGCTGCCGATAATCTGGCCGCCAATCTTGCTGGCTACCACGAACATGCGCACCGGAATCAGCTCGGCGTCGGTAAAATTCCATACTTCCTTCTGCAAGGCGACGCAGGCCTGGAACTCCTGCACACGGGTGCATGGCCGGAGCGTGATCTCCGATTGTGCCGCGTGGGAATGGCCGCTCACTTTTGCGCGGCCCCGATCTTCGATCTCTGCCAAAGCTCTTCCATCTGCTCCAGTGTCATCTCTTCCAGTTTCCTGCCGCTCTCATGCGCCGCCGCTTCCATATTTTCAAAACGCTGGCGGAATTTCTTGTTGCTGCGCCGCAACGCCGCCTCCGGATCGACATTCAAATACCGGGCGATATTCACCACGGTGAAGAACAGGTCCCCGACTTCGTCCTCGATCCGCGATTGCGTTTCCTCCGGAATTTTATGCTCCCGCGCTCCAGCCATGCCCTTCCGGGACGCGGGCTGCGCCGGCAAATGCTCCAGGTTCTCCTTGAGCTCGCCGACCTCTTCCTGCAATTTGTCGAACAGATCTTCGATCCGCGGCCAGTCGAAGCCGATGGCCGCCGCCTTTCGGCTGATCTTGGTGGCCTCCAGCAGCGCCGGCATGGCGCGCGAGACCCCCTTGAGCAAGGACTCGGGACTTCCCTCTTTTCCTGTCTTGCCTTGGAGCGCGGCCTTCCTGCTCTTCTCTTCTTTCTTCAGCGCCTCCCAATTTCGGAGGACCTCATGCGCGGTTGAGGCCTCAACGTCGCCAAAGACATGTGGATGCCTGTCGACCAGTTTGGTCGAGAGCCGGTCAAGCACGTCATTGATGCTGAAATAACCGGCCTCGCGCGCCATTTCCGCATAAAAAAGCACTTGCAGCAACAGGTCGCCCAGTTCGCCGGGAAGCTCGGCCCAGTCGCGCTCCTCGATGGCCTCGAAGACCTCGTATGTCTCCTCCAGCGTGTATGGCTTGATGCTGTCGAAGGTCTGCTCCCGGTCCCACGGACAGCCGCCCGGCGCGCGCAGCCGCGCCATGATGCCTGCCGCCCGCTCGAATTTCGCGCCCGTGCTCTCGTTCTCTGCCATGAAACTTAATATATCAACTAACAGGATGGTCAAAGCTGGAATGG
>CAYTQA010000470.1:0-1822 GCA_964439495.1 uncultured Terriglobales bacterium
CCTTTACAATGCCGCATGGCGGGAATCCGTGCTGGTAGCCATGTATAAAGAGCGGGAAGACGGCAAGAAGGCGGACGCGGCGCAGGAGCGGGCCACGCAATTGACCCAGCAGCTCGTGCGGCAATATCCGCAAAACGATTATGCCCCTCGCGCCGAACGTCTGTTATATATGGTGCAGCAGAATATCCCCACGTATGGGACGAGCCTCGAGTAAATCGTCCCCCGCAAAGGTCAAAGATTGTCGATCATTGAAGCGGTCATCTTAGCCATTGTTCAGGGCATTGGAGAGTTTTTGCCCATCTCCAGCTCCGCCCACCTGATTCTCACCCGCTGGTTTTTCGTGGATTGGCTCCATCTCTGGGTGGATCCCGATCCGGCCATGGACATGACCTTCGATGTCGCCCTCCATGCCGGCACCCTGCTGGCGGTGCTCATCTATTTCGCGCGCACATGGATGGAGCTGATCGCCACCGGCTTCGGCGCCGAACGCCGGCTTACCGCGACCGAGGTCCCCAGCCTGAACCAAAGCAATCCCGGCCGGGAGCGCCTGGTCTTCTGGCTGCTGGTGATTGCCACCATCCCCGGAGGCATCGCAGGCAAGCTGCTCGACAAATACGCCGAAATGAAGTTCCGCGAGAACTATATCCTGATCGGGGTCATGCTGGCGCTGGTCGGTCTGCTGATGTGGGCGGCGGAGAAGTATGGCAGCCAGCGCAAGTCCATCACCGGAATCGGGTTTGTGGACGCCATCCTCATCGGTGTCGCCCAGGCCTTTGCCCTCATCCCTGGCGTCTCCCGCTCCGGCTCGACCATCGCCGCCGGACTGGGACGCGGACTCAATCGCGAGGCGGCTGCGCGCTTCAGCTTCCTGCTCCTTGCCCCCATTACCGCCGGGGCGGTGGCCCTGAAGGCCCATCATCTGCTGAAAACCGGCATTCCGGCGGGCATGGCGGCCCCATTTCTGGTCGGAATTGTGGTTTCCGCCCTGGTCGGCTATGTGGTCATCGCCTTCCTGCTGCGTTATCTACAGACGCACTCCTTGAGGATTTTCATCCTTTATCGCGTGATTTTTGGCATAATCGTCATTGCTCTGGCACTTTACCGCGGCAGTCACGGCGGATAGCGAAACCCTGCTCTCTTCCGGCTGCCCTTAAAGGCCTCAATGAAATATTTAACCTGGGTGTTTACCCCTTCGAAGAACCGGCGGTGGAACGAGCTGGTGGGATTCTTCCTGCTCGTCTTCTCCGCGCTTCTTTTCCTTGCCCTAGCCTCTTATTCGCCGCAGGACCCATCGCTGAATACCGCGGCCTCGCATCTGGGCTCGCGTCCGGCGCATAACTGGATCGGCCTCTTCGGGGCCATCTGGAGCGACCTGATGCTGCAAGCCCTGGGCATCAGCGTCTTCGTCCTGCCCATCATGACCGCCTCGCTGGCGGCGCACTGGTTCGACTCCCGTCCAGTCAACTCGGCGCTTGAAAAGATGTTGGGCGGCGGCATCCTGATGCTCTTTGGTCCGGCCTTGCTGGGGCTGCTGCCCGGAAACCTTCACTGGCTGCACGCCATACCCATTGAAGGCATGGCGGGACGCATTATGGCCGACGTGATGGTCCATTATTTCAACCTGACCGGCGCCTACATCCTCGCCATCACCATGATCGCGGGCGCGCTCTATCTCTCCACCGCATTCTCCTTCAGCGCGCTGCATCTGTGGCTGCAAACCCGCTTCACCTTTGTCCATGCGCTATGGAGCCGCTTCGAGGATTGGAAGGCCCGCCGGGCCAAGGCCAAAGCACAGAAAGAGCTGGAAAAGCAGAAGGCCAGC
>CAYTQA010000471.1:0-1812 GCA_964439495.1 uncultured Terriglobales bacterium
TCAGCGACAGCGTGATTTTCTCGATTACGGCCTGGACCACATCAAGCCCATGATGATCAAAGAGGTCGCGGAAGAGATTGGGGTGCATCCTTCCACGGTGAGCCGCGCCGTCGCCAACAAATACGTGCATACATCGCAGGGCGTCTATGAGTTGCGCTTCTTCTTCAGCGAGAGCGTCAATGGTCCCGAGGGCGGCGGCACCTCGCTCATGATCCTGAAGCGGCGCGTGAAGAAGCTCATCGAGGAGGAAGACCCGGCCAAGCCTTTGACCGACGACCAGATTACGCGCATCCTGCAATCGCAAGGCATCCAGGTCACGCGCCGCACCGTGGCAAAGTATCGCGAAGACATGAAGATCCCCAGCACGCATCAGAGAAGGGTCAAGAACTAGAAGTACATGGCTGTTGCCGCCATTGGAAGAAATGAGGAAGCGCGCAAGTGGAAGTGGAGGTTAAGCCAATAACCCGCCAAAAAACATCCGAACACTTACAATCGGTCATCTGCCCGGGAGGGGGAGTTCGTGAATATTGAGTACACCGGAAGGCAGTTTGAAATTACTTCCGCGGTCCGCAAGCAGGTCGAGCATGGCCTGGCAAAGCTGGAGAAGGTGTTCGGCTCCTCCTTTGACTCTCATGTAGTGCTTTCCATCGAAAGACACCGCCATATCGCCGAAATCACGGTCACGCTCCGGGACCGTCCTATCGTTGGCGTCGCGGAGGCTTCCGATATGGGCCGCGCCATTGGCGAGGCGCTCGATAAAATCGACCGGCAGGCAATGAAGTACAAGGCCCGCTCCCGCACACGGAAACGCAAGCCCCACAAGGAAAAAGAACAGGTTGCCAGAATCAATGGACGCCCCAGCCGTAAGGCCCAGGAGACGGCCCATCCGGTGATCGGCGCGGATGCCAGCACGGCGGTAGCGGTGGTAGTGCACTCTTTTCCAGCCGTGCCCCGCGTGGCCGAGCCCCACATTGTCCGCTCCGAGGACTCGGTGGCCATGCGGCCCATGAGCCTTGAAGAGGCAGTCAAGGAAGCCGAATTCCGCGACAGAGAAGTATTCGTCTTTCGCGACCTTCAGGGCAAGGTGAAGGTGCTGCACCGCAAGAAAGACGGCAAGATGGAGCTGATTGAGGCGCCCTAGCGCCGGGCGATAGGCCCCAAGGTTCTAGAGCAGTCCCTTCGTGCTGGGCAGCATCTCCGCCAGCCGTTTGTCCCTGGAGCAGGCCACGCGCAGCGCGCGGGCAAAGGCCTTGAACAGGGCTTCAATCTTGTGATGGTTGGAGCGTCCGTAAAGCGTTTTGAGATGGACGTTGGCGCGAGCGCCTCGGGCAAAGCCCTCGAAGAAATCATAAACAAGCTCGGTCTGCAAATCCCCCACCAGGCGAGTGCGGACCTTGGTATCGATCACCACCGCGGCCCGGCCGCTTAGATCGACGGCGGCCAGGCCAAGCGTCTCATCCATGGTCATCAGAAAGTATCCGGCGCGCAGGATGCCGCGCTTGTCCCCTAGCGCCCGGTCGAAGGCCTCTCCCAGGGCAATTCCAACGTCTTCCACAGTGTGATGCTGGTCCACATCAAGGTCGCCCTTGCAGGCGAGCTTCAGGTCAAAGGCCCCATGACGCGAGAACAGCTCCAGCATGTGATCGAAGAAGCGTATGCCGGTGGAGACGGAATACTCTCCGCGCCCATCGATGTTCAACTCCAGCGAAATCCGGGTCTCATTGGTGTTGCGCTCAAGCTGTGCCTTTCTCATGAGTGCACCTCCGAGAGTGCCGGGGTCCACTGGATCTCAGAGAGCGCCAGGTGCAGCGC
>CAYTQA010000472.1:0-1804 GCA_964439495.1 uncultured Terriglobales bacterium
ATATTATCGGCGTCACGGAAGCGGTGGTCCACTCGCGCCGTCCAGGTGTTGGCGTTGTCGATGGTGGGCCGGCCTTCCACGTAATTTTGACCGGCGATGCCCGAGAAGTTCGGGGCCGCAAGATACGCCTTGAGAAATCCCTGCATCGCGGGACTGATGAGCGATGCCGGCAGCTTATTGCAGGGCGTGCCGGTGGTCTGGGATTGAAGGCCCGCGGAGTTCGTGGGCAGGGGGTTGCCGGAGGCATCGCAACGGAAAGGGTCTCGGATATAGCTCCCTGGCTTGGTGCCAGGACGCGTGGAGTAGGGGTTATAGATCTGATTAGAAGAAACAGATTGCGTGAAGTCCCCGCTCAATTCCAGGGGAGTCGGGACCAAAGCAAAGTTCTGGGTCGGCTTCGAATAGCGCCAGCCTTCGTAACCAGCATAAAAGAAGGTCTTATTTTTAATGATGGGACCACCCAGCGCCGCGCCAAACTCATTCTGGTGAAAAGCGGCTGGGCCGGTCGAGTTCGCATCTTTAAAAGGATCGCGGGCGTCAAAAAAGTTGTTGCGGACGAACTCCCAGCCCGAGCCGTGAAAGTAGTCGGTGCCGGACTTCGATACGACGTTGACGATGCCGCCGGTCACACCGCCATATTCGGCCTTGTCATTGTGGGACTGGACCTTAAATTCGTGCATGGTATCGATGATCGGCAGGACGCCGTAAACCGGCCCGCGCAAATCGGTGTTGATGATCCCATCCAGGAAGTAGAGGGTGGAGCGGTTCTGCTGGCCATGCAGGGAAGGCTTGGAGAAGTTCGAGCCGGGAATGCCGGAAATGCCTGCATCCTGAACACCCACGCTCGTGCCCTGCGCCGTGGAAACCGGCGTGGCGCCGGGAGTGAGCGTAAGCAATTGCGTGAAGTTCCTGCCATTCAACGGCAGATCGTTGACCGCTTTTTCCGGGATCACGGTGCCCAGTTCGGAAGAGGACGCTTGCAGCAAAGGGGCCTGGGCCGACACTTCGACCGTCTCGGAAGCGGAGCCTACGCCCAGCGAAACGGGCTGAGTGATGGCCTGATTCACTCCCAGTTCGAACGCCGGTACTTCCACTTTTTTGAAACCTGTTTTTTCCACCGCCAGAGCGTATTTCCCGGGCTGCAGATTAATGAACAGGAAATGTCCACTGGCGTTTGTCGTCGCCTTGTCCGAAATGTTCGTGCCCTGGTTCGTGATGGTCACGGTTGCGTCGGGGATGAATGCGCCGGATTGATCAGTCACGGTACCGTTCACTTCGCCGGTGGCGGCCTGGCCAAAGACTAACGAACTCGATAGAACCAGCATGGAAAGCAGCAAAGCTGCTGTTTTAAAAAGCTGCATAGGCGTCCCCTCACTTTGGAAACAATCCTGCCCGACATTCGATAAGTGGACCAGATATGCGGAGCGGCGGATGTGCGCGGTCATGTGCGCCGATTTTGGAAGGTATACCAATCCATTTTGTAATTCAAGAATAAAAATTAATGTTTCAAATAATAAAACATTTTAAAGTTCAAAATGGCGGCTTTCAGTGATATGGTTGTCGAGGAAAAAAGCGCTTTTTAGTTTTTTGGCTGCGGCCCGAATCGCCTGGGTTGAGTCCCCAGGGGACCGTCATGAGAAAGGAGCTCCGTGATTCGCGGGCGGGAATCGAAATCTTCTCCAGTCGGTGTTGTTGGCAAAGTGCTGCGCATCTTTGACGCTCTCCACGGCTCCTCCTCGGGCCTGCCGCTCAAGGAAATTGCCCGCCACACTCAGATCAACAAGAGCACGGCCTACCGTTTTCT
>CAYTQA010000473.1:0-1759 GCA_964439495.1 uncultured Terriglobales bacterium
CGGGCTTCAGGGGACGGGCCCAGCGCTGGACGGTTCGCATGTCTTCGCCACGGCGAAACATTTCGCCGTCCACGGGCAGCCGGAAGGAGGGACGAATGTCGCTCCCGGCAATTACTCCGAGCGCGTGATTCAGGAATATTTTCTCAAGCCCTTCCAGTCCGCGGTGCAGCAGGCGCATGTGCAGAGCGTGATGGCTTCTTACAACGAAATTGACGGCATTCCCTCCCACAGCAACAAGCGCCTGCTGGATGACATTCTGCGCCAGGATTGGGGCTTTCAGGGGGTCGTGATCTCCGATTATTTCGGGATCACCGACCTCAACAACCTGCATCACGTCGCGGCCAACGACGCCGACGCCGCCAAAATGGCCCTTGAAGCCGGAGTGGATGTCGAGCTGCCCTTTGGAAATGCCTACCAAAGCCTGGCCGACCAGGTGCGCAGCGGACGCATCGCCCAGGCCACCATGGATCGCTCCGTCGCGCGCGTGTTGCGGCTGAAATTCCTGGCGGGCCTCTTCGAAAATCCTTACGTGGATGCCACCCGGGCGGAGGCGGTCACCAACAGCCAGGAGCACCGGCAACTCGCCTTGCGGGCCGCGCATGAATCGATCATCCTGCTGAAGAATGACAATCATCTGCTTCCACTCGATCGCGGCAAATACAAGCGCATCGCGGTGATCGGACCGAATGCGGCTGAAGTCCACCTGGGCGGCTACAGCGATAAGCCGGGGCGCGGGAGCAGCATCCTGCAGGGCATTAGGGACAAGGTAGGTTCTTCCGCGCAGGTGCTCTATGCCGAGGGAGTGAAGATCACGGAAACAGCGCCCGACTACAACGCGGATAAGGTGGTGCTGGGCAATCCGGAACTCAATGCCCGGCGCACGGCCCAGGCGGTGCAGGTGGCCAGGCAAGCGGATGTGGTGATTCTGGCCCTGGGAGGCAATGAGCAGACCTCCCGCGAGGCCTGGGCGGTGAATCATCCCGGCGATCGCACCAGCCTCGATCTGCTGGGCAATCAGGACGATCTGGTAAAGGCAATCCTGGCGACCGGCAAACCAGTGGTCGTGGTGATGATCCATGGCCGTCCGCTCTCCATTAATTATGTCGCGGAGCATGTGCCTGCCATTCTCGATGGCTGGTATCTGGGGCAGGAGACAGGCACGGCGGTGGCCGACGTCCTGTTCGGCGACTACAATCCGGGCGGCAAACTTCCCATTACGGTGCCGCGCTCCGTCGGGCAGCTTCCCGATTACTATTATCAAAAGCCCTCCGCGAAGCGGGAATACCTGGATTCGAGCACCACCCCGCTCTTTCCCTTCGGATACGGCCTGAGCTACTCCACATTTCAATATAAGAATCTGCGAGTTTCACCGCAGGCCATAGGACCGGAAGGCACGGCCACCGTCTCGGTGGATGTGACCAATACCGGCCGCATGCGCGGAGATGAGGTTGCCCAACTCTACATTCACGATCTGGTAAGTTCAGTCACCCGCCCCATTAAGGAGCTGCGCGGTTTTGAACGCATCACCCTTGATCCGGGACAGACGAAGACGCTCCAGTTCATCCTCGGCCCGGAGGAGCTCTCCTTTCTCAATCGCGAGATGAAGCGAGTGGTCGAGCCGGGTGATTTTGATGTTATGGTGGGCGGCAATTCAGTGGACCTGACCGCCACGAAGCTCAGCGTTCGATAAATTCCGTGTGGAAGGAAACGAACCGAGAATGCTGCGGATAATACCCGCGTGGATTTGGCATTGCGCCCT
>CAYTQA010000474.1:0-1738 GCA_964439495.1 uncultured Terriglobales bacterium
AGGTGCTGATCTATCCCGCGCAGGTGCAGGGCGAATCGGCGGCGGCAGAGGTGGCGGCCGGGCTCCGCTACTTTAATAAGCACCGCAATGTGGATGTGATTGTGCTGGCGCGCGGTGGCGGCTCACTGGAGGACCTGGCGGCCTTCAATGATGAAGCCCTGGCGCGGGCCATTGCAGCGTCGGAGCTGCCGGTCATCTCCGCCGTCGGGCATGAAACCGATTTCACCATCGCCGACTTTGTGGCGGATATGCGCGCCCCCACGCCCTCGGCCGCGGCCGAGCTGGTGATCGAGGCGCGTCAGCATCTTGAAGACCAGCTTCGCGCCCTTTATCGGCGGCTGGAGCATGGGGTGCGTTACCGGCTGATGGTAAGCCGGCAAAAATGGAACGACCTGGAAGGCGCCCGCGTCTTCGGCAGGATGGTGGATGCGATCCGCCGCCGCCAGCAGCGGGTGGATGACCTCGCCTACCGCATCGCCACCGCCCAGAGGCTTTTGCTTGACCGTCAGCGCCGCCGGCTCGATCTGGCCTCGGCGCGCGTACGCCATTACGATCTGCGGCGCGGGCTGGCTTCCATGCGCCGCGAAACCGAGACCCGCGTGGCGCAACTCGGGGCCGCCATGCGGAATGCGCTGCGCTCTCATCGCGCCCGTGCGGAGCAGATGCGGGCGCGGCTGGAGGCCCTCTCTCCCCTGGGTATCCTGGAGCGGGGATATGCATTGGTATTTGACGCGAATGGAAGGCTGCTGAAGAGTGCCGCCCAGGTCCAGGCAGGCGCCGCAATCGTGGCGCGGCTGGCGGAAGGAAGCATCGCGGGGACGGTAAATTCAACCCAGGTGAAGCCGGGTCCTTGACCCTCAGGAGAATATGAGAAAACTCTTTGGCACGGACGGAATAAGAGGAGTAGCGGGAGAATTTCCCCTCGACCGGAAAACGGTCTTCGCTATCGGCCGCGCCCTGGCGCATCACCTTGCCACCGGCTCGCGCAAGCCCCGGGTGGTCATCGGCCAGGACACGCGCGAGTCCAGCCGCTGGATTGGCGATACGTTGGCGGACGGCCTCATCATCTCCAGCGGGGAAGCCGCGAGCGCCGGCGTGATTACCACCCCAGGAATCGCCTACCTCGCGCGCAAGCACTCCTTCGACGCCGGAGTGGTGATCTCCGCATCCCACAATCCCTGGACCGATAACGGCATCAAGGTCTTTGGCGGAGACGGCTACAAGCTGGCCGATGAGATTGAGCTCGCCATCGAAAAAGAGATTTTTGCCATCCTGCAGAATGGCAACGCCCCCGCGCCAGGGACGCAGTCCTTCGCCTCGCTGCCCGGCGATCATCGCCTGCAGGAGGACTACGAGAAGTGGTTGAAGTCGCGCATCTCGCAGGGTTCTGCGCTTTCCGGCAAGCACCTTGTGGTGGATTGCGCCAACGGGGCCGCCAGCGCTATCGCCCCTGAATTGTTCGCCATGCTGGGCGTGCAGGTGGACTTCATTCACAATCGCCCCAATGGACGGAATATCAATGAAAATTGCGGGGCGCTGCACCCCAAGGTAGTGGCCGACGAGGTAAAGCATCGCCGCGCCGACCTGGGCGTGACCTTCGATGGCGATGCCGACCGCGCCCTCTTTGCCGATGAGCACGGACAAGTTGTGAACGGGGATGCCGTCATGCTGCTGATGGCGCGCGACCTGCAATCGCGCCAGGAGCTGCGACACAATACGCTGGTGGCCACCACCATGT
>CAYTQA010000475.1:0-1737 GCA_964439495.1 uncultured Terriglobales bacterium
CAACAGAATGGCAAATACGGTCCAGAGCATAGGGCCTCCTTCCTACGTTCTCGTAAATTAGGATGGCCGCCTTAACACGAGCGTTGCTTAATGAGTTAACAATTGAGAGCTGGAAACGGCGGCCGATCGGGAAAAAGGGATGCAACCTGAATCAAAGCCGGCGGATGGGTTTTGGCCTAGCTCAACAGCCGGGCGGCGTCCCTGGCGAAGTAAGTAAGGATGATGCTGGCCCCGGCGCGGCGGATGGAGGTGAGCGATTCGAGCATGGCGCGGTCGCGATCGAGCCATGCATTGCGCGCCGCTGCCTGGATCATCGCGTACTCGCCCGAAACCTGGTATGCGGCCAGGGGCACATCGAAGCGCTCCCGCGCGGCGGCAATCACATCCAGATATGGCATCGCGGGCTTCACCATAATCATGTCCGCACCTTCGGAGATGTCCATCTCGATCTCGCGCAGGGCCTCGCGCAGGTTGCCGCCATCCATCTGATAAGAGCGGCGGTCGCCGAACTGCGGCGCGGAATCGGCGGCCTCGCGGAAGGGGCCATAAAATGCCGAGGCAAACTTTGCCGCATAGGAGAGGATGGGGGTATCGCTGAAACCGGCGGCATCGAGCGCGGAGCGAATGGCCGCTACACGGCCGTCCATCATGTCAGAGGGCGCGACGATATCAATGCCTGCCCTGGCCTGCGAGACCGCCGTTTTCGCCAGCAGGGGCAGCGTGGCATCGTTGACGATCTCGAATTTCGACATATCGGCGGCCATCTCCACCGCCGCTTTGGCGGAGGCGGCGGCGCGCGCCGCTCCGGATGATGAACGAGTGGAGTTCATCGCCGGGGTTTGCACGATTCCGCAATGACCATGCGACATGTATTCGCAAAGACAAACGTCTCCCATCACCAGCAATTCCGGAACTTCGCGCTTGATGGCGCGGGTGGCGCGCTGCACGATGCCGTCCTCCGCCCAGGCGCCGCTGGCCTGCTCATCCTTGGCATCCGGCAGGCCAAAGAGGACCACAGCCGGAATCCCCAGCGAGTACACTTCTCGCGCCTCGCTGACCGCCTGATCGATGGAGAGATTGAATACCCCCGGCATCGAGCCCACCTCTTTGCGCACTCCCTCGCCGGGGCAGACAAACAGCGGATACACCAATGAGGATGGCGTGAGGCGGGTCTCGCGCACCAGCGAGCGCAAGGCCTCATTTTTACGCAGACGGCGAAGGCGGACGACCGGAAAAGACATTTGCAGGCATTTTACCGCACTATGATGAGGTTTTTCGGCAATCGCCACGCGTTACCATAGAGCCATGGTGAACACTCCTCCGGCGATGCTGGAAAATTCGAGCGCCGGTCTTTTGGAATTCGATCGCCTGCGCGAGCTCCTGATGGGCTACGTGATCTCCGATCTCGGCAGGCAAAAGCTTGCGCTGCTGGGGCCGACCAGCGACCGGGCATGGATCGTCCGCCAGCAACAGCTCACCGAGCAACTCCGCAACTACCTGCGCGCGGGCGGGAGGTTCGAGTTTTTCGGATTGCTCGATCCCAGGCCGCTGCTGGCAAAGTCGCGCATCGAGCGGGCCGCGCTGGAGACGGCTGAGATCCGCGACATCCTTGTGGTCGCCGACCGGGCCGCCGAGTGGCGCGAGATCGCGCTGCATCCACCGGCCGCCATGCAGGGAGAATGGGAGGCGGTAAAAGAGCTCTCCAGCTCCATCCAGGATTTCACGCCGCTGCTGCGC
>CAYTQA010000476.1:0-1714 GCA_964439495.1 uncultured Terriglobales bacterium
TCATGCACGCGGTCAATCCACTCCGGCTTGCCGACATATCCATGCCAGGCAATGGATTTGGTGTATTGGGCCACCTTGGGATCGTCCAACTCGCAGATGACCCGCCCCCACAGGTTGTAGTTGTGATCGAGCAGCCAGATCTTCGTGTTCAGCGCCGCCTCCTGGATGGCGGGACCAAGATGCTCGCCCACATACTGCACCTCAATTTCCTGGGGGAAGAGACAGGCCGGCATTCGGCTGTCCTGGTCGGTATCCACTTCATTCTGTGGCGTGACCGCGTTTACCTCCACTCCTTCCGCTTTGTACGCCTGCAGGAACTTCACAATATAGTTCGCGTAAGTCTTCAGGTAGTGACGGCGAATCGTGCCTCCCAGCATGGAGTTGTTGTCCTTCATCCAGTTGGGCGGGCTCCAGGGCGTGCCCAGCAGGAAGAGATCGGGATTGATCTGCCGCGCGCGCCGCAGCGCCGGCAGAATATACGCCCGGTCATGTTCGATGGAAAAACGCGTCAGCTCGGGGTCCGGTTCTCCCTCGTCGTAGCTGTACACGTTGCGGGAATAGTCGCTTGATCCAATACACAGGCGGCACACGCTGATGCCCATCTGCCCTGGGCTGAAGAACTCCTCGAACAACCGCTGCCGCGCGGTTTCAGGCAACTGGCTGAACATATAACAGGCGGCATCGGTGAAAGCGGCGCCAAAGCCGAGGATCGGCTGCAACTTCCTGGAAGGGTCCACCAGGATGCTGTTCGCGCTTCCGGCAGCGGATGCAGCTTGCCAGCGCAGTGGCGCCGCCGCCGCATGACGCCGCGTCTCGTCCGTGACCCGCACATCGATGCTGCCTGCGGGGGAAGTCGTCTGCATCCCGGCAAAAGCCTTGGCCGGAAGCGCTTCCGCCAGGGTGGCGGCCGCGGCATAACCGGCGCTCATCTTCATAAACTCACGGCGAGTACGTTTGGACATTCTCAGCTCCTTAAAGTTTTCAAATCTCTCCACCTTTTGTCATCCAGAGTCACTGACCTGCCCAGCGAGGTTATGAGACCAATGAACAGGGTTTTTGCGGGCCGTCAGTTTGTATGTACAAATCTGTTCATTGCGAGCGCCGCATTATTTTCTTCTTCCTTTAACCACACCCTAAATTCCTGTCATCCAGAGCGCCGCACGAGGCGAGCTTGCGAGCCAAGCGCAAACGAAGGACCCCGAAAGTACCTCATGCATAAATGCAGCTTCAGGCTTTCCTGCCACGGGTCGAATTATCATTCCAAGAAGCGCAACGACGAGGAATCCCATACTATCCCGCATTCCTCTGTGTCTCTGCGGCAAAGAAAATCGACTCTCACCGAATCGCTTCAGGGAAGCTCTGCACCGGATCGATGTCCACCGGCACATCCACGGCCCTGGCCAGAGCGTTCTTCAGTGCATCGGGCATCTTGTCGTATTGATCGAACCACTTGGTGGCGCGCTCCCGGTCGCCGGTGGCCTCGATTTCAAGCAGCTCTTTTGCCAGGCTGGCGATCGCGTCCGGCATTTTGCTGTAGTCCACCTTGTAAAGCCCCTTCTCATCCTGGACGATGGCCTGCTGCTGCGCCAGATAATTGAATTCCATCATCTCGGCGCGTCCATGGGCCTCGGCGATGCCAAAACGCACGGTGCGAAAAATTCCGGCGACATAGGAGGCGTAATACTCCTGCAACCGCTCCTGCGGGAGCGCGCCG
>CAYTQA010000477.1:0-1707 GCA_964439495.1 uncultured Terriglobales bacterium
AACCACCGGGATAGGCCCAGCTAATCGCAGGGTCCGCAACCATATACCCTTTTGAGTTGATCACCGTTTTCAGAGGCTTTATCCATGTCGGTAGCACATCAAATGTCCGGTCCAATTAGCACGTGATATGTCCGCTTTTCCGGCGGGGCGAATAAGAGAGCATGCTGGGCATGCTCTCTTATTCGAAGGCCGCCATGGAGCGGACGATGAAAATTCAGGAAGTACTGTTGCGAGCGATGGCGCGGAAGATTACATGGTTTCAAGCCGCGGAAATTCTGGGTTTTAGTGATCGGCATGTGCGCCGGATCCGGGAACGTTACGAGGAGTTTGGCTAGGACGGGCTGTTTGACCGTAGACGGGGCCAGCCTTCCCCCAAACGAGTTCCCTTGTCTACGGTAGAGGCCGTTCTCGGGCTGTATCGGGAGAAGTATTTCGATCTGAACGTCAGCCATTTTCACGAGAAGCTGAAGATCGAACACCAGATCGAGTTGAGCTATCCGTGGGTGAAGGCAGCGCTGCAGGGAGCTGGATTGGTGCCGCGGGCCCGCAAACGGGGGGTGCATCGTAAGCGGCGGGAGCGGCGCCCCTTGCCGGGGATGCTGCTGCACATCGACGGCAGCCGTCATCAGTGGTTTCAAGACGAGCGCTGGTTTGACCTGATCGTGATCTTGGACGATGCCACCAGCGAGATCTACTACGCGCAGCTGACCGAGGAAGAGTCCACACTCACGGTCATGGCGGGGTTGAAGGAAGTCATCGCGGGGAAAGGTGTTTTCTGTGCATTGTATAGCGATCGGGGCAGCCATTTTTGGCTCACGCCGAAGGCGGGAGGGAAAGTGGATCCGCATCGCCTGACCCAAGTCGGTCGCGCCCTGCGCGAGCTGGGAGTGCAGATGATCCCCGCCTATTCTCCCCAGGCGAGAGGCCGCAGCGAGCGCAACTTCGGCACTTGGCAGGGACGTTTGCCGCAGGAGCTACGGCTGCACGAAATTCATACTCTGGAAGCCGCCAACCGGTTCTTGCGCGAGCATTACATAGCCGAGTTCAACGGTCGCTTCCAAATCCCGGCCCGGGAACGTGGCAGCGCGTTTGTGCGTCGCTCCAGCAAAGACCTGGACCTGATCTTCTCGCTTCAATTCCAACGTACTGTCAATCGGGACAACACCGTGAGTATTCAGAACCTGGATTTGCAGATTGAACCGGTGCGCTGGCGGGCGACCTTGGCCGGCTGCACGGTCATCGTGCACCAGCACTTGGACGGAACTTTCACCATTAGCCATGGCCCACAGCGCGTGGGGCACTACAGCCCCGAAGGAGTGTCTTTGAACAAACAAAAAATCGCGGCGCGTAGGGCTGTGGAAAAGACGCAGCCTCGGCTGCGGCTGACCATTAACCTAAACCGGACATGTCATGTGCTACAAGAACCGGACATTTTAATTTCCTACCGACAGATAAGTGAAGCGCGCATTCTTCGTTCACCGTCGTGGTAGAGTGAAATGTTTGAGTGGTCTGCTATTGATTTGTTGCCTATGAAAGCGCTGCTGCTCTCGAAATATCTCCACTTGGAGTTGGTCGACTCACCGATGCCTGAGCCGGCTTCTGACGAGGTCCTAGTTCGAGTTGCTGCCTGCGGAATTTGCGGCAGCGACGTGCACGGCTACGATGGCTCGTCCGGGCGCCGCATCCCTCCAATCATCATGGGCCACG
>CAYTQA010000478.1:0-1703 GCA_964439495.1 uncultured Terriglobales bacterium
AAAAAAGAAAGCTGGTCTTCATCCGCAAGGTAACCCTCACAACCAAAATCTCGCGAGTGACGCCGGAATATGTGGAAGGCGGCCGCGCCCACATTCTGCAGGACAAATTCATTCCGCCTTACGTCGCAGTCTTCCGTATTCATGGGCCTTTCCTCTTCGGCGCCAGCGACAAGCTGGAGGAGGTCCTGCATCGCCTGCCGGAGTTGCCGCCGGTGATCGTCCTCCGGCTGCGCAACATGACCGCCATCGATGCCACCGGTCTCCAGGCCCTGGAACATTTCGCCGAGGTGGTGCGCTTATCGGGACGCGGCCTGATATTGTGCGAGGCGCCCGAACAGCCGGCCCGGCTTATGCGCCAGGCAGAGTTCGAAGCGCATGTGGGCGCCGAGAACATCTGCGTGAATATAGCGGAGGCCCTTCTGCGCGCGAAATTACTATTCGAACAATTGGGCGAGAGCGCCCCCGGAAGCGCCCAGTGGGGACATAGATGGACAGACCGGCTGGAGACATCGGCAATCGCTGATCCGGATGCTCCAGAATTTATTCCGACCTCCAACTGACTTTTTATAGCTTCGCATCAATTTTGCGCTCTATTTTCTTAAAGAAGTCCGACTCGTAACCTTGAGCAGCTTGAATGCCATCCAGTGTGATGCTGTACTCATCATGGTCGGGATTCTCGTATTTGTAACAACGCTGAATCCAACCGCGACGAATCCATAACTTTAACGTATCGCGATTGATTGCCAGGGTGGGCTCTCGATAGAAGCTCCATACCTCCCCTTCACAACGAAAGGGTTCTCGCAATCTCCAGAGAAAGTGGAGAGCACGAAGTTCGTTGTAGCTTATACGTATCGGCATTTCGGGGATTGATGTTACTCCTCAACATGAACTCACACCAGTGTTGGAAGTATTTGTGGGGCGTCCATCGGATTCGTTTTTTCGCAGCAATCACGATTCATCGCAACAGTGCTTCCCTTTGAGCGCCTCGCGAGCTTCGTTGCCGATAAGCGGCGCCATGATAAGGGCGGCAACGGGATCGGCCCACCACCATCCCCACAGTGCATTGAGCAGGAGGCCGGCCAGGGTGATCGCGGACAGATAAGCGCAAAAGTCGGTCTGCCTGGAATCGGCGTGGAGCGCTCCGCTGCGGATCAGGGAGGCCACCTTGCGTTTGGAGCGGGCCAGCAGCGGCATCACAACCATGGAAACGGCGGTAACCGCTATCCCTAAAATGCTGCTCTCTGGGGGCTTGTGCCGGATCAGCGAGTGAATGGAATCCGCGGCCACGTAAATGGCAAGCGCAATGAAGCTGGTCCCGACCAGGCGAAGGGCAGTTCTCTCGGCCTGTTCGTTGGCCTCAGTGCTCGCATTGCGGCGCAGCCTCCATAGCAAAACCGCCCCTGAAAACACTTCAATGACGGAGTCGAGGCCGAAGCTCATCAGGGCAACGCTTCCGGCCATGACGCCGGCAAACACGGCAAGCGCTGCTTCCAGAGAGTTCCAGCCAACCGTCAGGAATTCCAGGCGTCGGCCCCGGCGGATCGCTGTCTCGATTGAAGGCATCAAATCGACGCTTGTCACGTTATAGTTCTAACCTGCCCAGCAGTATACGCACAGTGGTAGTCGTAAGTGGACGCTTTGGGAAGTATTGTTTTGGTGGAGCTAGTCGGGATCGAACCGACGACCTCATCGTTGCGAACGAT
>CAYTQA010000479.1:0-1699 GCA_964439495.1 uncultured Terriglobales bacterium
GAAGGCGCGCGATGAGATGGTGGACGCTCCCACGCCGGTAAATGAGACGCAATTGAGGGACCTCGGCATACGCGTGGTCCCGCGGCGAAGCTAGACAGTATGTGGCCATGCTCAAAATTGTTGTGAATTCGAGCGCGATTTTTTCGGTCGGCTACGACGTACAGGCCCGCGTGCTGGAGATCGAATTCAAAAATGGGCAGGTCTACCGTTATAAGGAAGTGCCGCGAAATGTTTACGACGAGCTGATGAAAGCCGAGTCCATCGGGACGTACGTGAATGCGAATATCCGGGACAAGTTCGATTTCGTGGAATAGCCCATTGTCCAGCGCAAATCGAAGGACCTGGAAAAATATCGAGCATCCATGCTGGTTCAGGCTTTCTCCACAGAGCCACAGAGACACAGAGTCGCAGAGGATGCGGAACTCTAAAAGGGAGAATGAATTATTCAGTTCAGTAATCAATCACTTAATTAAAACCGCATTTAGAATCTCAAAATTCTTCTCTGTGTCTATTGGTGAACATGAATCGATATTTGTCATTTCCGACGGAAAGCCTGAATCTGCATGTATGGAAAAGGTATTTCGGGGTCCTTCGCTTGCGCTTGGCTCGCGAGCTCGTCTCGCGCGACGCTCTGGATGACAAGAGGGAGAAGCGCTGCCGCAGAGGACAAAACCGGTGATTTGCTTTTGAAACTGGAAGCTGGAAACTCAAAAATACTCTCCACCCTCGTCACCCAGAACGAGCAGGCAGCGCGGCGGGGCTGGAAGGTCGCGAGTCGCTAGGGGCTGTCCTGAATATCCGAATCGGCTTACAATATCTGCATTATTAAATTCCGCCGAGGTCCTGGCTTATGAAGCGCTCTTCCCGAATCCTGGCTTTCGCCGCCATCTTTCTCTTCGCCATGCTGGCTGTGGCCAAAGAGGGACATCCTACCGCCCATCTTGATTTTCTGGTGGTACGCAGCACGAACGGCAAACCATTGCGCAATGCCAGCGTGATCGTACATCCGGTGCACAAGGACGGCTCGCAGGCCTCAGCCGGCGTTCAGCTAAAGACGGACAGCGAAGGCAGGGCGCAACTCGATGACATTCCTTATGGAAAGCTGCGCGTCCAGGCAATTGCGCACGGCTACCAGACTTACGGGCAAGATTTCGAGATCAATCAGCCCAGCCATCAGTTCACCATCAAGCTGAACCCGCCCCAGGAGCAGTATTCGATCTACAAGTAAATTGCGGCTTAGGCTGAGAGCTCCGAATTCAGGTCGTTCGACTTTTCCCGTGGTCCGGAAAATTCCCGGGGCAGAAAAAGCAGGAAGGTAGTCCCGGTGCCCCCCGGCGCGTTCCGGCTGCGGACGCGTATCCATCCGGCATGTTTGTGCACGATGCCGTGGGTCACCCAAAGACCCAGCCCGGTGCCCTTCTCGCCCTTGGTGGTAAAAAAAGGCTCAAAGATAGATTTCCGGTTGGCGCGCTTGATGCCTTCGCCGTTGTCCGATACGGCGCAGAGTACGCCCTCCTGGCCCGGATCCGCCGGATTCCGTACTCCATGGACGCGGATGGTAATGGTCCCACCCATGGGCAGAGCATCGATGGCATTGCCGATCAGGTTGGCAAAGACCTGGCGCATCTCGCCGGGAAATGCTTCAATACCGATTTCCCGCTCAAAATCCGTCTCGATACGGATCCTCTTTAACTGAATT
>CAYTQA010000480.1:0-1695 GCA_964439495.1 uncultured Terriglobales bacterium
AGATGTTTACCCCGAATTGCATTGCGGAAAACCTGCCTATGAGGATGCGAATACATGGTTGAAGCGGTGATGCTGTGGAATGAGCCAAACAATTTATCGCACTGGGACTTCAAGATCGATCCGGACTGGAAGATGTTTGCCGAGATGACGATTCTTGCCGCCAAAACCATTCGCAGCATCAATCCGGAGCTGCCCATTGTGCTGGGTGGAATTTCGCCCATCGATCCTCACTTCATTCAGCTGCTTGGTTCTCATGGAGTGCTGGATGCGATCGACGTGGTGGCCGTTCATGGCTTCCCTCTGGATTGGAACCACTGGAACGTGAACGAATGGCCGAGCAAGATTGATGAGATTCGCGCCGTAACCAGGCTCCCGGTCTGGATCTCCGAGGTGGGCGCATCGTCTTTCGGCGCCGAGGAGGTACAGCAGTTTGGATTGAAGCGCATGGCGGAGTTGCTGGTCGGCAAGGTGGAGCGCGTTCACTGGTACAGCCTCTTCGACCTGCCGGCAACATGGGTGGCAACCACGCGGCACAAGGAGGCGGAGGGTAGCGCCTACTACCGTCATTATTATATGGGCCTCTTGCGGGAGGATGGCACGCCCAAATTGGCCGCGCACGATTTCCCTGAAGGGATGGGAATCTGCCAGTGGTTTCATTACGAAGACCATCGGCTGGAAAGCGCGGTTGAGTGGCTGCGCAAATTAAAGGTCCGGCATCTGCGTACCGGCTTGAGCTGGGCCGATAGCTTTCGCCCTAACGCGATCGACTGGTTTGACCGGCAGATGAAGGCGGTCGATGAATTCAATACCACGCTCACGCTCTGCTTTACGCCGGAGCACCTGGGCATTGAGCCGCACTATACAAGTCCGCCGAAGAACCCGGGGGACTTTGCGGATTTTGCTGCATGGATGATTTCACGCTACGCGCCGCGGAAAGCCTCGGCGCCGGCAGCGGTAGCTTAGAGAAGATCAGAGAAGAAAGGAAAAGGAAACACTGGAAATGGCTAAAAAGGTCCTCATCACTGGTGGCGCGGGGTTTGTCGGTTCGCACAT
Organism: uncultured Terriglobales bacterium; assembly: GCA_964439495.1. GTDB lineage: Bacteria > Acidobacteriota > Terriglobia > Terriglobales > Acidobacteriaceae > CAYTQA01. The sequence continues at coordinate 1,054 of CAYTQA010000480.1, forward strand.
TGCCGATGCACTGCTGGCCCGCGGACATCAGGTCATTGCGTTCGACAGTCTCGCTCCGCAGGTGCATCCCGCCGGACGGCCCGACTATCTTTCGCCGGAGGTGGAACTTGTCATCGGCGATATGCGCGACCTGGATGCGGTGCGTCAGGCGGTCAAAGGCGTGGATGTGATCTTCCATATGGCTGCGGCCGTTGGCGTGGGCCAGTCGATGTATGAGATCTCGAATTACGTCGGCGCCAACACGCTGGGCACTGCCAACCTGCTGCAGGCGTTGCTGGATACAAAGGCGAGTATCGAGAAGCTGATTGTGGCCTCTTCGATGTCGATTTACGGAGAAGGCAAGTATCTATGCGTGAATTGCGGAGAGATGTCGCCCATGCCACGCTCCAACGAGCAGTTGAAGCAAAAGAGCTGGGAGGTGCGCTGCCCGCAATGCGCCGTGGACCTTACCCCGATTCCGGCCAGTGAAACCAAGCCGCTGCAATATACCTCCATCTATTCGCTCACCAAAAAAGACCAGGAGGAGATGTGCCTGCTCTTTGGCAAGGTCTACGAGTTGCCGGTAGTGGCGCTGCGTTTCTTCAACATTTATGGAACCCGCCAGGCGCTCTCCAATCCCTATACCGGGGTGGCGGCCATCTT
>CAYTQA010000481.1:0-1668 GCA_964439495.1 uncultured Terriglobales bacterium
GGCGATCATGGTTTCATAATTCAGCGATTGGCAGAGCTTTACATATTGCTCGAAGAGCGCGGTGGTGCGCTGCATCGCCTGCTCCACCACGCTGGTGACCTCGGTTGTATATTTTGCGGTGCGCACGGTGGCATGGAAGTAGCCATCGGTTTCCACCACCTGCAGGATCTTGCCCCGCTCGATGCCTTCGACCAGCACCTTGATATTTCCATCCGGCAGCTTCAGGCTCTGCACGATATTGACGATGGTGCCGACCTGATAAATCTCGTTGGGCTTGGGCTCGTCCACGCTGGCGTCATGCTGCGTCGCCAGAAAGATCTTCCGGTCCCCCGCCAATGCTTCTTCCAGCGCATGCACGCTGGATTCGCGGCCCACAACAAAAGGGGTCATCATGTAGGGGAAAATCACGACGTCCCGAATGGGCATCATGGGAAGCTTGCGAGTTTCGAATTTTTCTTTATTTTGAGTCACAATTCCGCCTTAAATCTGGGGGCAAATGATTGCAATCGCCGGGTCGAGCGCAAGCGATTTTCTATATTCAGAGAATAGCACGCAGCTTGGGATGAAACAAAGCTGACAATAGTCATTAGAACCAAAGGTAAGTAGAAGAATCAAAAAGGATTTAAGTGAGTTACCCTATGCACAATCAGGTTCACTCTGCCGCCTTCCGGTTCCAGAAGTTGCAGCGGTTGTGTTACCGGGCCCGCTGAGATCGGGTGCGATGCAGCTTCCCTGGGGGTCAACAACACGCAGTAATTTCCGGGAGTGCATTGCACCTTCGTAATGGCGCATTCTAAGGGAAAACCACTCTGCGGCGGTTGCTGTACCTGGTGATGTCTGTTGAAGGGTTTCGCAAACATGAAAAAGGTGCGCCCGTTTGAGAGCGCACCCGAATCGTGTTATCCGGCTTTTTCCATGCTGGCGATGGAGAGGTCGCGTTTCTCCACCATCTCTTTGGAGACCTCGAATTCCTTGAGCCGCTTCTGGCTGGGAAGGTGGTACATGAGATCGAGCATCAGCTCTTCCAGGATCATGCGCAGTCCACGGGCCCCCACCTTGCGGTTCAGCGCCTCGCGAGCGATGGCGCGAGTGGCGTCGTCGGTAAAGCGCAGACGCACATTTTCAAATTCGAAGAGCCGCTGATACTGCTTCAGGATCGCATTGCGCGGCTTGGTAAGGATCTCAACCAGCGCAGCTTCATCCAGCTCATCGAGTATTCCGATGACCGGGAGGCGTCCTACAAACTCAGGGATCAGCCCAAATTTGATCAGGTCCTGAGGCTCGGTTTTGTGCAGCATCTCGGTATCGCGCTTCACGACTGGAACGGGGGCGGCTGCCCCATCCACTGTTTCCGCCAGGGCTGGCTCATTTTCCTTGCCGTCTTTTTCGCCGGGGGCCTTGAAGCCGAGGGACTTCTTGCCGACGCGCCGGCCAATGACCGTCTCCAAACCTCCACAGGCCCCGCCGCAGATGAACCGGATGTTGGTCGTGTCCACCGGAGTGAATTCCTGGTGCGGGTGCTTGCGTCCGCCCTGGGGCGGGACATTGGCAATGGTCCCTTCGAGTATCTTCAGCAGCGCCTGCTGCACGCCTTCGCCGGAGACGTCGCGCGTGATGGACGGGTTCTCGTCCTTGCGGCCGATTTTGTCAATTTCGTAGATGTAGATG
>CAYTQA010000482.1:0-1663 GCA_964439495.1 uncultured Terriglobales bacterium
ATGATGGATACCCCGATCAAGCAGATTGTGAATCGTCCGGAGGCGCACGCCGGATTGGGGTGCCTGATGTGCCACTCCATTGTGCAGGTAAAGAGCACGATGGGGCAGGCGGACTTCTTTCTGGAATACCCGCGCCTGCACGAGCTCGCGGCCAGCAACAATCTTATTGTCCGCCTGCTGCATGATTTCTCCGTCTATGTGAACCCGGAGCCGCACCGGCGCGCTTTTCTAAAGCCCTTCATGCGCGACCAGGCGGCGGATTTCTGCTCCAGTTGCCATAAGGTCCATCTCGATATTCCGGTCAATCACTATCGCTGGCAGCGCGGCTTCAATGATTACGATAATTGGCAGGCCAGCGGCATCTCCGGGATGGGAGCGCGCTCGTTCTACTATCCCGCAAAACCGCAAATCTGCGTGGATTGCCACATGCCGCTGGAAAAATCCACGGACGCCGGAAACATAGATGGCGCGGTTCACTCTCACCGCTTCCCCGGCGCCAATACAGCCCTGCCTTATTCCTATGAGGACCAAGGACAGATGGATGCCGTCCAGAAGTTTCTGAAGAACGGCATCGTCAGCGTGGATATATTTGCCATTGCGCCTGAAGCGCAAAAAACCCGTGCCACCGGCGCAGAGAATAATACTGGCGACCTTTCCACCACCTTCGCCGTCGGCGAAGAGGCGGACCTCTCCTCCCGCGTGCCCAATGTCGCCAATGGCGGTCCGGCCATGCCGAGCCTGATCAGCGCTCCTCTGGACCGCGTGCTTCCTGCCTTGCGCCGCGGAGACACCGAACGGGTCGATGTGGTGGTGCGCACGCGCAAGGTCGGCCATTTCTTTCCGGGCGGGACGGTGGACGCGTTTGACGTCTGGGTGGAACTGAAGGCCACCGACGAAAATGGAAGGCTGTTGTTCTGGAGCGGCAAGGTTGAAGATGATGGCAAGGGGCCGGTGGAAAAAAGCGCGCATTTCTACCGCTCCTTCAGCATTGACTCGCATGGCAACCACATCAATAAGCGCAACGCGTGGGCCAGCCGCGCCCTGCTCTATGTGCGGCTGATTCCTCCCGGAGCGGCCGACACCGTCCATTACCGTATTCACATCCCGGAGAATGCCGGCCACAAAATCAAGTTTGAAGCCAGGCTGAATTACCGGAAGTTCTCATGGTTCAATACCCAGTTCTCTTACGCAGGCACGCCCGATGCGAAAGGGCCGCAGTCGGTCGATGTGGATTATGATGATCGTCATTGGAACTTTATCCCCGATCCATCGAAGATCTCGGGAAAGATCAAGAGCATTCCCGATCCTCCCATCGTGACCCTTGCGCAAAGCGAGATCACGCTTCCGATCGTGAACGGGAAGACGCCGCAATCCGCCCCCAAGGTTGAACTCAATCCCGCCGATTGGGAGCGCTGGAATGACTATGGCATCGGCTTGCTCCTGCAGGGCGATCTGAAGGCGGCTGAGACCGCCTTCTATAAGGTCGCGGAGCTTGATCCCCGGCGCGCGGATGGTTACGTCAATGTGGGGCGGGCCCTGATCCAGGACCTCTCGACCTTCGAGACCACGCTCTGCACGCTGGTGCGCCTGCCGTGGTGCCGCGTCTGCGGGAAGGGAGCGGCGGCACAGTAGAGAAGTGGCGCCGCCATGGCGGGATCGGCGC
>CAYTQA010000483.1:0-1629 GCA_964439495.1 uncultured Terriglobales bacterium
ATCGCCATGGAAGACCACCTGCTGCACTCCGGTGGGGAGCTTCAGCCCGCCTTCGGCGACCCATGCATTCACCTCGTCTTCATTGAGCTGCGTTGGACGGGTGGACACAGGGTTTGCCTCGGCATTCTTCTCGATAAAATCCAGCTTCTGCTGCATGCGTGCCGCCGCAGGGGACGAAAACTTATGAGCAGCCGGCGCATTGCCGGGACCGTTGCCCTGGGAAGAAGCAGGTTGCTGCGCAACCATCCATGACAAACACGTTAGGAGAGCGATAAAGATAGCAAGGAACTTTCTCATATCCGATTAGATGCAAATTGAAATACAGGCCGGCCCACGCGGCAAACTTTACTGATGCGCCTCCAGCAGCGACATTTTATTTGGCAACTCGGATATCTGCGGCGCATCAAGGGGGCCATGCCATAGGAAGCCTGGGCCTTTGGGCTTTTTAAACTCCAGCTCCGAATTCTTATCCAGCGCCACCGTACCGCTGACCCGCTGAATCCCCGAATTGGAGCTCACCTGGTTTTCCTCCAGATGGATGGTGCGAGCGCTCAAGGCCACCTTGCCACTCCAGTCGGAAAAGGCGATTGCGCTCAGGACCGAAGACTTTCCGAACAATTTTCCGTTCCGCCAGTCGAATTGGGCTGAGCCGGTGGCACTATCGAGAAGCTCCGCGCTCCCACTGCCATACATGGTGAGGCGGTATTGGAGGTTGAGATCTCCGCTTCCCCAGCTCTCTTTCATGGCGGTGGAGAGCGCCTGCATGTTCACATGCTGCAGCGTGCCGCTGCCGGCATAGGATGGTTTCTCCGAGTTGAGATCAATCGTCCAGTCTCCCGCATGACGACCGCCCAGCAGATCGCCCTGCGCATTCTTGAGGACGAGCTGCCCCGGCTTCAACACCAGCGTGGCCGAGGCGTTGGATGCTTCCAGCGCATTGATTCGCAGGCGCGCCGCGGAGATGGTCCCCGTGCCGCCGGCAGTCAGCAGCCAATCCGCCCGGGATTGCGTGCTGGAGAAAAACGGGAAGCCGCTGTTCTGGCGCGGCAGCAGGCGCTGAATGGCCGCGCTCTCCAGGTCAGGGGTTTGCAGCGTAAACGAAAAGTTGCACAGCAAACGGTCAGGACAAAGGCGCTGCGCCTGGAGCCGGCCGCTGAAATTCAATTTGGCGCGAGGAAAGGACGCGACCAGCTCCTCCACCTCCACCCGGATGGGATCGAAGCCCACTAGCGCGGAGGTAACGGAAAGCGGCTCGGAGATCCCTCGCAGCGGAAGCACTGCATGGTTCAGCTCCGCCGCGCCCGCAAGCTGGGCCGGAGAAAAATTCTGCCAACGTCCGAACATCTGCACGCTTAAATTTGCCTCGCCGGTCGCCTCCGTTCCCGGTGCGTTGACGCCAACGGTGCGGGCCAACTCCAAAAGGCGCTTTATCTCCGCCGGACCTTCCAGTTGCAACCGATAACCCTGACCGGAAAATTCCCCGCTCACCTTGCAATTCGATTTGGGTCCCAGCGCAATTTCAAAGGGCACAATACTGGCGATGGGCGGCTCCCCCGATTGCATCGCAGGCGGTTTCTCCTGGGGACGCTGTACCACGGGCGCATGCTCGGCCTCCGCCGCCCCCTGGCC
>CAYTQA010000484.1:0-1586 GCA_964439495.1 uncultured Terriglobales bacterium
TGGAACTGTGACAGAAAAAGGGGACCGCTCATCCATGGGCCGACGATTTCTCATTGGATGCGGGAAGCCAGGGCCAGGAATCTTGTCCCGTAATCCGCCAGGCGATCGTTATTCTTTCTTCTTCTATTGTGCATTGTGGTAGTAAAATGGCACGCCAGCAACGGACAAGACCGTTATTTTTTGCGAGGGTCTTAAGGAGACAACCATGAATACGTTTCCAATTTTGTTGGGGGCATTGTGCGTATATGCCATCGCATACCGTTATTACAGCGCATTCATCGCCGCAAAGGCCTTGTCGCTGGACGATCGCCGGACCACACCGGCGCACACATACGAAGATGGACATAATTATGTCCCCTCTCCGCGATGGGTGCTCTTCGGGCACCACTTCGCAGCGATCGCCGGGGCCGGTCCGCTTGTGGGCCCAACTCTGGCGGCACAATTCGGGTTTGCTCCGGGCTTCCTCTGGATCCTCGTAGGCGCGGTGCTGGCGGGATGCGTTCAGGATTTTACCGTGCTGGCGGCTTCAGTGCGACACCGCGGCCGTTCGCTGGCCGATATCGCCCGCACCGAGATCAGCCCCTTCTCCGGCCTGGTGGCCATGATTGCCGTCCTTTTCATTCTCATAGTCACGCTTGCCGGGCTGGGGATCGTGGTGGTGAACGCCCTCGCAAACAGCCCCTGGGGCGTCTTCACCATCGGCATGACCATCCCCATCGCGGTGATCATGGGATTGTGGATGTTCAAAAGCCGCGCCGGAAAAGTTGTTGTCGCTGGTCCCAGCATCTTCGGCGTCGTTCTACTGATTGCCAGCGTCATCGGCGGCCGCTGGATCGCGCACACCGGCGCGGCCGGGGCGCTGACCTTCTCTCCACATCAGATCACCCTCATGATGGCCATCTATGGCTTCATCGCTTCCGTGCTTCCTGTATGGCTGCTGCTTGAGCCGCGCGATTATCTCTCGACGTATGTAAAGCTGGGAACGATTTTCATTCTGATCGTCGGCGTTTTCGTGGTGCATCCGGACATCAAGTTTCCCAATTTCACCCAGTACATCCATGGCGGCGGACCTATCATTAAAGGAAAGCTCTTTCCCTTCCTCTTTGTCACCATTGCATGCGGCGCGATATCCGGCTTCCATTCGCTGGTCTCCTCGGGGACCACGCCCAAGATGCTCGACAAGGAGAGCGACGCGCGCTTTATCGGTTATGGGGCCATGATGGCCGAGTCGCTGGTCGGCGTTCTCGCCCTGATCGCCGCCTGCTCCATGTTTCCGGGTGACTACTTCGCCATCAACACCCCTCCCGCTGTCTTCAGCAAGCTGGGCCTCAGCACCGTCAACCTCAACCAGTTCTCCCTTGAGATCGGAGAAAAGCTGGCCGGACGCACCGGAGGGGCCGTCTCTCTGGCGGTCGGCATGGCGCAGATTTTCAAAGGGCTGCCCGGCATGGCGCGACTGATGGGCTATTGGTATCACTACGCCATCATGTTCGAGGCGCTATTCATCCTCACCACGATTGATACCGGGACCCGCGTTGCCCGCTACGTCCTGCAGGAGCTTATGGGAAAAATCCATAAGCCATTCG
>CAYTQA010000485.1:0-300 GCA_964439495.1 uncultured Terriglobales bacterium
TGCAATAGCCGCAATTGTTCTTTCCGCATTAAAAATAGTTAAAAGATCCCCAGCTTCTTTTTCTTCTTTTTTCTGCTGGAGGAATCCTTGCCGGAGTCGGAGTTCGAACTCGCGGTCTCGGTGGAAGCGCTATTCCCGCTTGCCGTATCCGAGGATGAAGCGGGCGCGGGATTGGCCTGCGCCGGCTGCTGCGGGAGCGATGGCGCTGCGGTCTGCGGCGCGGTAGGCGCAGGCTGCGTCACCGGAGAACTGGTGCTGCTCGCAGGCTGGCTCGCCGTGGGCTGGGTCGCGGGACCTTCC
>CAYTQA010000485.1:310-1555 GCA_964439495.1 uncultured Terriglobales bacterium
CGGCGGACGGAGTATTGACCTTCAACTCGTCGATTCCCGAAGCGCTTCCCGCATTCCCGCTGGTGTCGCTGGTGGTGGAAGCGGGAGCAGCGGTGTTAGCTGGCGGGGTAGTGGCAGCCGGCCCTGCGGCAGTGGGAGTTGAAGCGGGAGCAGCAGCCGGAGCGGTATCGGAGCGTGGCGCAGGCCCATTCGCGGCCGGGGCCTCCGTGCCTACCTTCTCGATGGTGACCTTGCCCTCATCGCCGCTGCCGTTCGGATTGGTTGTAACGTTGATTACATTCTTGACGATGCTCGGAGCGCCGGTCTGCGCGGGATCGGTGAGCGTTGGCTCCCCGGTTTTTGCCGCCGATGTCACGTCAGGATGCTTATGCATATTCTGCATGAGGCGTCCAAAACGTCCCATCTCTTCCCTGCCCTGCTGCTCCGCTTTGTTCTGAGCAATCGCCTCCGGAGTAGGCGTTGGGACCGGCCTTTCCATCTCTTTTAAATGCGCGCGGGCATCCTTGGCGCGGTCCGATACCGGATAACGGGTGATGATCCGATCGTAAGCGGCAGCGGCCCCATCTTCATATTCCTTCACCAGCCTGGCTTTGGCGGCCTCGGAGATCCTGCTGACCTTCGTCATCTGGGCGATTCGCTGGTACGAGTCACCCAACATCATCAATGCATCCTCGGACTGGCTGTAGAGAGGATAGGTATCGGTCACGGATTTCAGGCGGGCGATGGCCGCGGCCCAGGACTCGCGCAGGTAATAGAAACGTCCAATCCGGAATTCGCGGTCGGCCAGCACTTCCTGGACCTCGCGCAGCCGCTGCTTTGCCTCGGGAACCAGCTTGCTGTCTGGAAATTGCTGGATCAATTGCCGGTATTCGTCTTCCGCGCGCTTGGCATGGGTAAAGTCACGGTCAGCCTTTTCCATCTGGCTGTAATGGATGAGGGCGACTTTCATCTGCGCTTCGGCGGCTTCAGGCGACTGCGGGAAGAAGGTGATGAAATCCTTGTATTCGGCCTCGGCCTGCTGCAGCGCGGCGGCGTTGCCCTCCTGATACCAGGAATCTCCAATGGCCAGCTTGGCGCGGGCAATGTACTCGGAATCGGGATAGGTATTGATCAGGGTTTGCAGGGTGAGACGGGCGGTCTCGTATTTTCCGTGCTGCAACGCATCCATGGCACGGTCGAAGAGCACCTTATCGGGCTGCTTGGAATCCAGATGGGCGATGGGGTTCTCGGCATGATGGTGATGGC
>CAYTQA010000486.1:0-1554 GCA_964439495.1 uncultured Terriglobales bacterium
AAAATTTCGAAGGGCCGCGCCACTCCAATGCGGACAGGGCAATGGAAATGCGCGAGCGCTTTGCCCGCTTCCAGATCTCCAAAAAAACCATTTTGCGAAAAACCGGGCAAGACCTTTTTGCCACCATGCGCGAGATTGAGAAGGAATCGCTGGCCCGGCTGCGCCGCTCCCTGCTCGGAGATTCGGCCGCCGCGACCTACGAATTGTTCATCAATCGCCTGCTCTATACCGAAGACGGGCGCGACGACTATCTCAATGCCGAACATTACGTGATGCTGGGCAACTACGATAGCGATCCCGACCGCTTCGATACCATGCTCGAGATCGCCCTGAAATTCCTGAAGTCGCTGAACCTCACGCAGATGAGCGGGGACGATTCCGCCGCCGATGCGCTGCTTAATCATCCGGAAAACGCGCAGGAGCTGGTGGGGGGAGGGACGCCGAACGAAAGCATCCCCAAAGGCAAGGCGCAGCGCGCGCTGCTAAATGGCTGGATTGAATTATTGGAGCGCGAGAATGTGATGGACCACGTTATCGCTTCCTATGAAGCCGTACCTCTGCTGGGCCAGTATTCTCCGCCCATCAATCCTCAGCAGTTAAAAAATACGTTGATCTCGCGCACTGAGCGCAAGCGGGTTGAGACCCTCCTTGAGGACCATGGCAAGCTTTCGCCCGATTCCCTCGACGCCGCCATTAAGCGCGTGGAAAACTGCAGGGGGGCGGAGCGGTCGAAGATTGCCGGACGTTTTCTTACCGACTTCATGCGCTACCATCGCGACCTGCGCCGCATGCAGGCCATCGTAAGCGGGATGGAGGGCGTGAATGTGATCGTCACGGAGAAGCTGCGCGAACTCTCCTCCATCAATAACACGCTCTATGAATTCCTGCTTCCGGAAGAACAGAAGCCGGCGGAAGAGAAGGTCACGCATCACATTATTCTGAAAGCGGACGTTCGCGATTCAACCACATTGACGCGCACGCTTTCGGAGCGCGGCCTGAATCCGGCCTCGTATTTCAGCCTGAATTTCTACGATCCCATCAATAAGCTGCTGCCGAAATACCAGGCCAAGAAAGTCTTCATTGAAGGCGATGCCGTGATCCTCGCCCTTTTCGAGCGGGAGGGAGAGCCTGCGATTGGCGTGGCCCTGACCTGCGTGCTGGCCAAGGAGATGATCCAGATCGTCCAGGCCTACAACGAGCAGTCGCTGAAGGCCGGGCTTCCGAAGCTGGAACTGGGCATTGGCATCTCCTACCAGGACTCCGCGCCCCTGTACCTGATGGACGGCAGTTCGCGCATCATGATTTCCAAGGCGCTCAATGAGAGCGACCGGCTCTCTTCCTGCACCAAGGGGGCGCGCAAATACATGGAAGGCAAGCAGACGCCCCTGAATGTCTTTTGCATCCAGACGGTCGAGGACAAGGACACCGGCGGCATGCCCGACGAGTTCCTGGTAAAGTACAACATCGGCGGAATTCATATGAGCCGCGCGGCCTTTGAAAAACTGCAGACCGAAATCTCACTCAAGCAGCATGACGTGAAATTGCCGACCATCT
>CAYTQA010000487.1:0-1087 GCA_964439495.1 uncultured Terriglobales bacterium
GAACGCGAGCAACATCGGCGGTCTCGTCAAGAATCATCTCGTACAGCTGTGGGGTAACCGTCCACGATGCTGCTGAGTGGAGCGACTTGCGGATCAATCACTCCAGTCAGCCCGCAAGCGCGCGGCAAGTGCCTCGATCTCCGCTCGCTGATCGATTTCGCGATCGGCGCGCCCAGCCCGGTCCGCACCCGCTATCCGGTCCATATCAGCCTGGTACCGGTGCTCGGTCTGTCGCAGCTGCACGTCGTTGGCGATCGTGTCCTTCCGTTCGTTCAGGCGTATCTCCTTCTCATGCAGGCGGCTCCCGGTTTCGAGCTGCCTGGTGTACAACCTGTCGTAGAAAGTGGTTCGGCTCAGCCATTTCGTGATTACTGGGAGTGAGTCGATAGCGATCAGCAGAAGGCGCAGCAGCCACTGCTGGAATTTCACGAAGCCGCTCTGCGCGGAAAGCAGTTGCAGGGCGCGCTCCTCATCGAGCAGCCCCGGCCGACCCTGCCCATTCTGCCACGTTGCCACTTGCTGATTGATCGCGTTCTTTATTTCGGTCCCATAATCCTGCTGGCTCAGCGTGAGCTGTTTATTCAATGTTTGAATATGCTGAAGATCAGCCTGCTTCATGGACTCAAGGCCGGTAATGCCGCTATCACGACGGTACTGATCGGCTTCGCTTCGGTCACGACGGCAGTTCGGACCCTGGCCAATCACTCCACTGAACTGCGGCCCCTTCGCGCCGTTACACTCGTCCCTGGCCAAGTTCTCCTTCTGGGTGAGAGTGTTCTGAATGCTGGCGACCTGGCCATCAAGGGACTTTTCATTTTGCTGCGCTCGTTGCAGCTCCTGCGACACGGCATACGGTGAGCCTGCCACATTGAGGGTGAAATGGTCGCACCCGCTCGGCTGCGGCCCGGAAGCCGGGTTGCATCGGACCCATGCAGCCCGGTAGGCGGCGAGGTCGTCCGCCCGCATATGCGGGATTTCATTGACAATCGCGGGATGGAAGAACCAAAGCACCAACGGCTCGGCGACGAACGCACCAACGATAACCGAAATCATCAGGCGCGGTATGAAGATGCGCCATTTCCCAGTC
>CAYTQA010000487.1:1097-1548 GCA_964439495.1 uncultured Terriglobales bacterium
CGATCTTGCCGCCCTTCAGGCGATTCAGGATCAGCGCGAGCTTCGTCCCCGCGACGATCCAGCCGTCGAAGGTCACGATCACATAGGCCCAGAGCAGCGCCATGGGCAGGAGGAATACCCACAACGTGCCCGTCACATTGGCCAGCCCGACAAGCATGGAGGCGCCTGCCAGAATGCCAGTGTTGAGGACGATCGCCCCGAGGCGGGTGTAACGCGGCCGCTCCTCCGGAATCCAGTCGAGTATGTCCTCACTGACTCCGGCGATTCTCCGCAGCCAGACAGCGATGCCAGTCTCCGGCAGGACCGGCCGATACCCGCCTGGCGGCCAGTCGGGAGGCGCCGGCGGAGACTTTGTCTCAGTCGCCATCTTCTTCCCTCACTGTCGGCATCTCCGCGCTCGTCAGGCTCGGGCCGGGCTTATCCCCGGAGTCGGATGGCCCGGGCAATTCTC
>CAYTQA010000488.1:0-1544 GCA_964439495.1 uncultured Terriglobales bacterium
CGATGTCGCCAACCCCGACAAGCTGGCCAAGCTGAAGCGCTTCTGCAAGCGCAAAAAGCTGGAGCTGCTGCCCCTCTCGGCAGTCACCGGCGAGGGAGTCGACAAGCTGAAGTATGAGTTGGCCGCTCGCGTCCGGCAGATTCGCGAGAGCGCGCCGCAAGTGGATGTGCCCACCGGCGAACTGGCGGGATAAAATTTCCGCGGTAAGAAACTTACTGCTTGTCGCCAATCAGCAGCACCCGCTGCTCCGATTGTGGAATCTCCACCGCAGGCAGCCACGTAAAATCCGGCAACAAAACCTTCGCCTTCTTCGCTTGCGTGGAGCCAATCAGGAGCGCGAGCCTTCCCGCTGGAGCGACGAGCGACTCCGCCGAGCGGACACTGAGTTCGAATTTCTCCACCGCGCGCATGGTGACCGTCCGCGCCTTCAGCCCCGAATCTTCCGCGCGCCCCAGATGGACCTGAATGCCCTTCGGCCCGAGAGCGCGGATGACTTCTTTCAGGAATGTCGCTTTTTTGTTCTGCGATTCCACCAGCGTGACCTGCAACTCTGGAGCAAAGATCTTAATTGGCAGGCCGGGAAAGCCCGCTCCCGAGCCAAAATCAATCAGCGTCTCTCCCGGCGGGAGTTTGCCCGGATAAAGAATTGCCGCCGCGAAAAAAGATTCGCCAAAGTGGCGGCGCACCATCTCTTCCGGCGCGCGGATGGCCGTCAGGTTAATGCGCGCATTCCATTTCAGCAGCAGATCGAGATATTGCGAGCTCTGCTGAAGCTGCATGGAGGTCAGGCCAGTTCTGGGCAGAAAGCTGGAGAGCAGCGCGGAAATTTCTGAGGCGTCCACCTGCCAGAGTATACCTTTGCGATCGCGGTCTTTTTCTATCTGTGCAGCTTCGCAATCACGCGCTATCGGCTTTCTACCGACTCGGAAATTTCACGCGGCTTCCATTCGGCGGCAGCTTCGACGAAGGCATGAAAAAGGCCGCGCGAGATCGCATCCTGATCGTAGCTGCGCTCCGGGTGCCATTGCACCGCAAGCACAAAATGATGAGGATTGGCGCCTTCGATGGCTTCGATGATTCCATCGTCCGGACAATGCGCGGTGACCCGCAGGCCATCGCCAATGACGTCCGCCGACTGATGATGGCTGGAGTTCACCGGCACCTCCAGCTTTCCGGTTGCAGGCAGCGCCGATGCGGCGATGCGCGCCAGCCGGGAGCCGGGCTCAATCGCGGCCTTATGCGCCGCCGCCACCGAGCGGCCGGCCTCATGATTCACCGGCGATTGAATATGCTGGATGAGCGTGCCGGTGCGCCAAATGTTGAGCGATTGAAGTCCGTAGCAGATGCCGAAGATCGGCTTGTACATATTGTGCGCGTCCTGAAGCAGAAGCTCGTCGAGCGTATCGCGCTTCGGATCCGCCGGTTTGGTCTTCGGATCCTTGTCCGCGCCGTACTTCTGGGGATCGATGTCCGCCGGGCTTCCCGGCAGCAATACCCCCTGACAGTCGGTGACCAGCCGCGCAATCTCCGCCGGGCTGAGATCG
>CAYTQA010000489.1:0-1537 GCA_964439495.1 uncultured Terriglobales bacterium
CTCGGTTCCCGCAGGACTTTTGAATTGGGGGAGGGAATACATCGCGGGCCCGCGGCCGATCTGGTTCAAATCGACCATCGCGCGAATCCCAACCCGCTGCGCGTCGTTCAACTGCTGCACATAGTACGATGAGCCGCTCGTTTGATCGTGGCCGCTGAAAGCCACAAAGATGAAAGTGTACCGATGTGGGACGGTTCGCAGCGATTCCACCATTAGCGGCAGCATGCTGACCGTTGCCCAGTCCACGCGCGCGGCCTCGCCACTGGACTGATAATCGTAGTTCGCTCCTACCACCACGGCGCCGGTTTCCAGACCCGGTAAAACGCAAATCAGATTTGGCAATTGCTGGCCAGGAACGCTTTGTTCCTTCAACTGCTTCTCCCCACAACCGGCGCTGGTGAACTGATTCTTGAGCATGGCAAGCCGGGCACTTGCGTCCTGGGGAGAGAGTTGCGTGCGGCTTTCAACAACGCCCGAATCCAGCCGGACATAACTTAAATTGTCAGCGAGAACAGCCGTGGAACTAACCAGGACAGCGACAACCAGGGACATCCGCAAGGAACGGATCATGGCCGACCTCTATTGTGAAGATGGACAGCTTACCACGGGGAACGCCTCACGGGCTCATTGGCGACCAGCCACATCAACCCCTGCGCTCACCGGTAGTCTCGCCACAAATGTCAGTCTGTAGAGGTTGGTTTCAAATGGGGACTAAAAAGGTGACGGGGCTGGCCGCGGGCTCAGCGTTTTTCGCGCAACAATTGCATCAGCTTTTCGGGGTGGATGGGCTTGGCAACCACATCGAATTCGTATCCATCGAGGCGGGCTTCATTGAGGATGTCAGCCGAAATTGCGTGTCCGGAAAAGAGGAGGATTTTGATGCCGGCGCTCATTCTCCGGACTTCGATCGCCAGCTCTACTCCATTCATAGACGGCATCAGCACATCTGCCAGCAGGTAGTCCGGATGGAATCGTTTGGCCACCCGCAGCGCCTGTTCGCCGCCGTATGTTCCTATTGCGTTAAATCCATTTCGCTTCAGAATCTCGGTGAGCGTATCGGCGATCAGCTTCTCATCGTCGACCACTAAGACTTTGGGAATTTCCTTTGGTTGAGTAAGCCTTCCTTCTGCAGTGTCCTCAGGAATTCCTCGGCGAAACGTCGGTTCGTCGCCCGAAAGCATGCCCGTGAGGATCTCTAACATTATTGTTACCTCGCCGCCCGCACCCAATTGTTCTCGTGATCTGTGCCCCGATCCAACTCGGCTTCAAACGAATTCGCAAATGGCAAAAACATCCGGAAAGTCGTACCCCGATTCTTTCCATCGGTATTGCTGGTCACGCTGATTCTCCCGCCATGGTTGTCAAGGAACTGCTTCACGATCCACAGGCCCAGCCCAGTTCCCACGTTCTTCTTTGTGGTGAAGAATGGCTGAAAGAGCCGAGCCAAGTCTTCGTGGCTGATCCCCACTCCCTGATCCTGGACGACGACTTCGATTCCTTCACCCTCAACCGTGCTCTCCGCCACGCCGATGCGCAG